>CAMFIY010000293.1 GCA_945952575.1 uncultured Leucobacter sp. | reverse complement strand
ATGGTCGAGGAAGCCGATGCCGGTCTTGATGTCGTAGACGCCGGTGCCGTCGAGATTGATCGCGGCGGCGATCCGGGTCTCCTTGGTCTGGCGCGACACGAACGCCCGCTTGGCGGCCAGCGACTTGTTGCGTCCCGAGAAGAGGTAGTCGCGCAGCGCATCGACGAGCTGCCCGTCGTGCGCCCGGAGCCGGGCCAGCGCGTCGTCGGTGAACCGGCGCACCCGCGGATCGTCGCCGAGCGAGAGGAGCAGGCCCTCGAGCCCCAGGTCCGCACGGGAGACCGGGCGGGCGCCCACGTCGAGCACGCGCGCGATCTCGGCGGTCTCCGCCGCCTCCGAGAGCACGGATCCGGCGTCTTCCGAGACGCCCTGCCTGCGGGCGAGCCCGAACACCAGACGCTCGAGCTCGGGAGCCGAGAGCTCCTCGACGAGTTCGGCGCCGCGCGGGCCCTCGCCGTCCGCGATCAGCGCCAGGACCGCGTCCGGCCGCACCTGAGCCAGCAGGAACGGGATGCCGAGGCGGACGCAGCGGGTGCGGATCGCGGCGGCAACGCCGTGCAGCAGGTCCTGCTGCTCGCGCGCCGTGAGGGAGGCCGGGCCCGCGAGCATCGCGCAGACGGCGGAGAGCCGGGAGGCGGCGACCGGGAAGCCGATGGCTTCGGCGAGCTCCGCGGCCTCCTCGGCCTGATGCCCGCTGGACATCAGCCCGGTGAGGATGTCGAGATGGGTCTGCCGCCCCAGGGTGCCGCGATCGCGCTCGACCAGTCGGCCCAGCGCGACGGTCGAGGCGACCCGCTCGATGAGCATGATCAGCGTCGGTCTGACGAGGCTGAGCGGGTCCTGCTCCAGGCCGCGCGGCAGCGTGGCATCGGCCGCGGAGATGATGATGAGGCGGCCGCAGTCGTCGCGCTTGGGACCCACGGTGGCCGTGAGCCAGCCGGTGCGCGGATCGTGGTCGGTCCGTCGTGCGGCCCGATGCCGCTTGGTGTGCTCCGCCCACTCGGTGGTCACGTCGTTGCGGGATCTCGGCCCCTCGGCGACCTCGAGCAGCTCGTGCCGCAGATCCTCGAGCACCACCGGCCGCCCCGAGAGCCGAGCGGTCTCGACGAGGATGTCCCTCGCGGTGCTGCCCTGGATCACCAGTGAGCGCAGCGTCTCATGGATCTGCACCGACTGCTGCAGCTGGTCGACCTGGGCGTCGACCAGGCGCGCGTGCACGTCCTCGGTGATCACGACGAAGGCGGTGTGCCTGCGGAGGACGATGAGCGGGATGCCGTGCTCGTCGGCCGCCTCCATCATCGCGAGCGGCAGCGCGCGATCGAAGTGCGGCCCGAGGCCGACGACGACGGCGGCCACGTCGACCTCGGCCAGCGCGGCGATGTAGCCGCGCAGCCCCGCGTCGTCCTCGGGCAGCGCGATCCCCGTGGTGAGGATCATCTCCTGCCCCCGGAGATGCCCGGCGATGTCCGCGAGCTCGCTGACGTGCACCCAGCGCACCGGACGTGTCAGGCCGGTGGCGCCGGCGACGACGACCGGATCCGCCGCCGCCAGGGACTCGAATTGGAGCGCCTGCGCGACGCTCGGCAATTGCGCTCGCGGTGCCCTGCCGGGCGTCACGAGTCCGTCACCATTCCCGTACCAGCGTCCACAGCAGCTTCGCTCCCAGTTCGATATCGGCCAGTGCGACATACTCGTCCGCGGTGTGGGCCTGGTCGGTGGCGCCGGGCCCCAGCACGGTGCAGGAGTCGCTTCCGGTGAGCGCGGCGACCATCGAGGCATCGGTGTAGGCCTCGTGACCGTCCGCACCGCCGATCATCGGGGCGGCACCTGTGTGTTCGATGTACGCACTCGTGAGGTCTCGGACGATCTTAGCCTCATCTGATGCCCCGACCGGGGGGCGACGCGCACCCAGGAGATCGATCTCGTAGCTCGCGCCCGGGTGCTCGAGCATGACCGCGTCGGCGACGAGCTCGAGGATGCCCACGGCGTCCTCGGGCACCATCGGCGGAACGATGCGCAGATCGAGCTCGGCCCGCGAACTGCCGGGCACGACGTTGGTGGCGACGCCGCCGTGGATGGTGCCGCAGGTGAAGCGGGCGCGGCCGAGGATCTCGTCGTCGAAGGGCAGCGCCGAGAAGACGGTCTTCACCCGGCTGACGATCTCGGCGAGCACGTGGTTCGCGTCGATCCCGAGGTGCGCCCGACCTGCGTGCGCCATCCGGCCGCGCACGGTCAGCGTGAGCCAGCGCAGGCCCATCTGGCGCTGGCGCAGTCGCATGCCGGTCGGCTCGGGGGCGAGCACCTGGTCGCTCGGGCGGAGCAGCCCGTCGGCGACGAGCTGGTGGGCGCCCAGCATCCCGGGCGCCTCCTCGTCCACGGTGGCGACGAGGACGACGTCGCCCCTCGGGGTCTCGCCCGTGGCGACGAGGGCGTCGAGCAGCCCGATGCCGAGCGCGAGACCGGCCTTCATGTCGCAGGCGCCGCGGCCGTAGATCCGCCCGTTGTCGATCTGCCCGCCCAGCGGCGGGTAGGTCCAGCCCTCGCCGATCGGCACGGTGTCCATGTGACCAAGGATCACGAGCCGGGGCGCCTCCGGGTCGCTGCCGCGGACCTGCGCGAGCACGTTGTCCCGACCCGGCTCGACCTCGTAGCGCTGCGGCGACAGGCCGAGCCCCTCGAGTCGGGAGAACACCCAATCGGCGCATTCCGCCTCGAGCGGCCCCGGATTCTGGCTGTCGATGCCGATGAGCTTCTGCGTGTCCCGGATCACCGAGTCGACACTGATCATTTCTGTTCCTTACGTGCTGCTGGATGCTGGTGTGTCTGGTGCGCGGGCGCGGCTCAGCTCGGCGGCCCGTCGACCACGATGGACTGCCCGCTGATCCCGCTCGAGCGCGGGGAGGCGAGGAAGGCGGCGGTCTCCGCCACCTCGTCGACCGTGATCAGACGATTGAACGCCGAGTCTCCGGCGAGCCTGGCGAGCATCTCCTCGGCAGTCGTACCCTCCCGCTCGGCCACCGCGACGGCGAGGTCGCGCAGCAGCTGCGAGTCCACGTTGCCGGGGCAGACCGAATTGGCCCGACCGCCGCGCGCCGCGATCTCGGCGGCGAACGACTGGACGAAGCCGATCAGTCCGAATTTCGTCGAGCAGTAGACGGATCCGCCGGCCTCGCCCTTCAGCCCGGCCACGGAGGCGAGGAACACGTAGGCGTCCGGTTGCGCGAGCTCCTCGCACGCCGCGGCGATGTGGAAGCCGCCCTGCAGGTTGACGCGCTGCATGCGCTCGTAGGCCGCCCAGTCGGTGCCCGCGACCGGGCCGGTGTAGTTGATCCCGACCGCCGAGACGACGACGGAGGCGCCGGTCGCGCGCTCGGCGACGACGCTCCTGACGCTCTGGAGATCGCCGACGTCGCAGGCGGCGTAGACGTGTCCGCGGCCGGGCAGATCGGCGATCAGGTGCCCGCGATCGCCGAGGTCGGCCACCACCAGCTCGTAGCCGTCTTCGGCGAGCCGCCGGCAGATCGCCTTCCCGATCGCGCCGGTGCCGCCGAAGACCAGTGCCTGCATCCCGCTCATCGGGCCACCTCCATCCGGCGCACCGCGCGCACGGTCGATTCGGCGCTGGGCAGCACCGCCCGCTCGAGGGAGACCGAGGCGGGCACCGGAACATTCGCGAGGCCGTGCCGCGCCACCGCGTCGAGCCCGCCCAGGCCGAGTCGCTCGACGGCGCCGGTGACGACCTCTCCGCTCAGGCCGAAGCCGAGGTAGTCCTCGTCCACCACCAGCAGCCGGCGCGTCTTGCGCAGCGACTCCGTGATGGCGGCCCAGTCGAGCGGGACGATGCTGCGCAGGTCGAGCACCTCGACGTCGACGCCCTCGGCCGCGAGCACCTCGGCGGCCTCGAGGGCGTCGCCGACCGTGGAGCTCACGGTGACGATGGTCAGGTCGCGCCCCGGCCGCACCACGTTGGCCCGATCGAGCGGCACGGCGTAGCGCCTGTCTCTTATACACATCTGACGCTGCCGACGATCTTACGCGTGTAG
>CAMFIY010000292.1 GCA_945952575.1 uncultured Leucobacter sp. | reverse complement strand
TCCCCGGGGCGAGGCGGGGGGCCGATCCCGGGAACCGAGGCCCGGGTATGCCCCGTCGACGCGAGGTCGAGACGGGTGATCGTCTCATCCCGGAAGACCTCGACGGCGGTCCGCGCGGCCACCTCGTCATCGGTGAGGCGCACCGAGGCGTCCAAGGTCACGCCGCTGTCGGGCGGGTTCACCCAGTTCGATCGCTCGCCGCGCGCGGCGAGCCCGTTGTATGCGGCGATCACCAGCAGAAGCAGCATCACGCCCACCGCCACGCCCGCGACGATCCCCACGAGCCTGCCTCGCGCGCCTCGCCCCTTCGTGGCCAGCAGCCAGGCCAGCGAGAACGCGCTCATGATCGGGATCCGCTTCCCGAGATGCGGCCGTCGCGCACGACGACCTCCCGATCGGCATAGGCCGCGACGCGGGCGTCATGGGTGACCAGCACCACCGTGGTGCCGGAGTCCCGGGCGAGTTCCATCAACGTCGTCATCACCTGCTCGGCGGCGAGCGAGTCGAGCGCTCCGGTCGGTTCGTCCGCGAAGACGACCTTGGGTTCGGAGACCAGCGCCCGGGCGATGGCGACCCGTTGCGATTGCCCGCCGGAGAGCTCGGCCGGCAGCTTGCGCCCGTGCTCGGCGAGCCCGAGCCGCTGCAGCCACGCCTCCGCCTGCCGGGTGGCCTCGCGCCTGCGGCGACCTGCGACCAGCAGAGGGAGGGCGACGTTGTCGACGGCCGTGAGATCCGGCAGCAGCTGCCCGAACTGGAAGACGAAGCCGAAATCGCCCAGGCGCAGCTCGGCGCGCTCGGCCTCTCCCATCGCACTGATCTCGCGTCCGCCGTAGATCACCGCACCCTGATCCGGGGCCAGCACTCCGGCGAGCACGTGCAGGAGCGTCGACTTTCCGGATCCGGAGGGGCCCATCACCGCGAGCACCTCGCCCGGGTGCACGTCGAGATCGATACCTCGCAGGGCCACGTCCATGCCGAAGGAGCGGCGCACCTCGCGCGCGCTCAGGATCGGCGCCCCGACTTCGGACGACTCGAATCCATCCCGCGTGTCGAGGGCTCTGGATGCTGCCGCGCGGCTCATCGGACGACCTCGTCTCGGAGCGTCGAGAGTCTGGCCTGGGTGAGATCGATCCAGCGCAGGTCGGCCTCGATGTGGAACAGCGCGTGGTCGCACATCAGGACGGTGGCGAGGTCGGCGCCCTGCTTGCGCCGAGTCAGCTCCCGCATCCGGTCGAGATGGCCGGCCCGTTGCACGTCGAGCAGGTGCTCGGCGTCGTCGCCGAGCAGGAGCGCGACCACGGTCTTCGCGAAGAGGTTGCTCTGCAGCGATGCCGAGACGGCGTCGGCCGAGAACAGCCATTCCGTGACGTGTGCGCGCCCGGTCGCGGTGATCCGGTAGCGCTTCCGATCGGGGCCGCCTCCCGCTTCGTCCCCGAGCAGCTCGATCAGGCCGTGCTTGAGCAGCCGAGCGAGCGTTGCGTAGACCTGGCCGAAGGCGAGCGGCTTCTCGGCTCCGAAGAGCCGGTCGTAGTCGTGCTTCAGGTCGTACCCGTATCCGGGGCGCGTTCCGAGGATCCCGAGGAGCGCGTTCGAGCTTTCAATTCCTGCAATACCCTCAGTGTATACACCGAATGTATAGTGCGCAAAACGATGGCCTGCGCTCCGCCGTGCCCTAGGCTGATGCCATGCCGGCCCGGCGCACACACATCAGCTCGCAGAGCTCGCACGGACAGTTGGCGGCGGCTCTCGCCGCACTGCGGATCGAGCACGAGGTGCCCGCGGCGTTCGCGCCCGACGCACTCGATGAGGCAGGATCCGCCGCGCCGGATCTTCCTGCGCTCGACCTGCGCGACCTGCCGTTCGTCACGCTCGACCCCGCGGGATCCCGAGACCTGGACCAGGCCTTCCACTTGGAGCGACGCGGCCCTGACGGAGGAGCGGGCTTCACCGTCCGCTACGCGATCGCCGACGTGCCCGGCTTCGTGCGCCCCGACGGCGCAGTGGACGCGGAGGCCCGGCGCCGCGGCCAGACACTCTACCTGCCGGACGGATCGGTGCCGCTGCATCCTCCGATCCTGAGCGAGGGCCGTGCTTCCCTGCTGCCGGGCGAGGAGCGCACCGCCTACGTCTGGACCATCGGCCTCGACGACGCAGGAGTGCAGCTCGACGCCCGCGTCGAACGCGCACTCGTCCGATCCCGTGCGCAACTCGACTACGCCTCGGCCCAGGCGAGCGTCGACCGCGGCGGGCTCGCGGCGGACGATCCGCTCGCGCTCCTCCCCGAGATCGGCCGGCTGCGGATCGAGCAGGAGCATGTGCGCGGCGGGGCGAGCCTGAACCTCCCGGAAGAGGAGATCGTCCGCGACGCGCAGGGGTACCGGATCGAGCGGCGCCGTCCGCTGCCGGTCGAGGAGTGGAACGCGCAGCTCTCGCTGCTCACCGGGATGGCGGCCGGCCGCATGATGCTCGACGCGAGAATCGGGCTGCTGCGGACCATGCCTCCCCCGACCCTCGAGGCACTGCGCACCTTCCGCACGCGCGTGCGGGCCCTCGGCGCGCCCTGGGAGGATCGGATCGCCTACGGCGACTACCTGAGGGCGCTGGACCCCGACGCCCCGCGGACCGCTGCGATCCTGCAGGCGGCGGCGTCACTCTTCCGCGGCGCCGACTATGCCGCATTCGACGGAGAAGCCCCGCCCGAGCCCGCGCAGGCCGCCATCGCCGCACCGTACGCGCATGTCACGGCACCGCTGCGCCGGCTGGCCGACCGCTGGGGCCTGGTCATCTGCGCCGCACTCTGCGCGGGATCCGAGGTGCCCGAGTGGGCGCGTGCCAGCCTGCCCGAGCTCCCCGCCCTCATGCGGAGTTCGACGCAGCGCGCGTCGCAGGTGACCGGCGCAGCGCTGGACCGGGTCGAGGCGGCGCTGCTGCGGGATCGCTGCGGCGAGGTGTTCGACGCCGTCGTGCTCGAGCGGCGCGGAGCGCAGGCGCGCGTGCAGATCGTGGATCCGCCCGTCACGGCGTCCTGCCCGGCGCCCGAGGGAGAGGAGACGCACCCGGCCGGCAGCACGGTCCGCGTCCGCGCCGTGAGCGCCGACGTCGCGACCGGACGGATCCGGCTCGCACTCGTCGGCTGAGCCGGCGCCCGCCTAGACGGTGACGACTTCCGGGGCACCGCTCTCGGCGGCCGGCATCTCGGCCGCGAGCCGATTGGCCTCCTGGATGAGCGTCTCGACGATCTCGCTCTCGGGCACGGTCTTGATGACCTCGCCCTTCACGAAGATCTGCCCCTTGCCGTTGCCGGACGCCACGCCGAGATCCGCCTCGCGCGCCTCGCCCGGCCCGTTCACCACGCAGCCCATCACGGCCACGCGCAGCGGCACGGTCATGCCCTCGAGGCCCTTCGTGACCTCCTCGGCCAGCGTGTAGACGTCGACCTGAGCCCGCCCGCAGGAGGGGCAGGAGACGATCTCGAGCTTGCGCTCGCGCAGGTTGAGCGACTGCAGGATCTGCAGCCCGACCTTGACCTCTTCGACCGGCGGGGCCGAGAGGGAGACGCGGATGGTGTCGCCGATGCCCTCGGAAAGCAGGATGCCGAACGCGGTCGCGCTCTTGATCGTGCCCTGGAACGCCGGGCCCGCCTCGGTCACGCCGAGGTGGAGGGGCCAGTCGCCGCGCTCGGCGAGCTGGCGATACGCCTTGACCATCACGATCGGGTCGTTGTGCTTGACCGAGATCTTGAAGTCGTGGAAGTCGTGCTCCTCGAAGAGCGAGGCTTCCCAGACCGCGCTCTCGACGAGCGCCTCGGGCGTCGCCTTGCCGTACTTCTCGAGCAGCCGGGGATCGAGGGATCCCGCGTTGACGCCGATACGGATCGAGACTCCGGCCGCTTTGGCGCGGCGGGCGATCTCGCCGACCTGATCGTCGAACTTGCGGATGTTGCCCGGGTTCACCCGCACGGCGGCGCAGCCGGCGTCGATCGCGGCGAACACGTAGTTGGGCTGGAAGTGGATGTCGGCGATCACGGGGATCTGCGACCTGTCTCTTATACACATCTGACGCTGCCGACGATCTTACGCGTGTAG
>CAMFIY010000291.1 GCA_945952575.1 uncultured Leucobacter sp. | reverse complement strand
GCTCGTCGGCGTCGCGGCCTTCTTCGCCGGGAAGCCGAGCGGGCCGTACGAGGCGCCGGAGGCCGCCCATGCCGTGTAGATCATCGTCGGCATGTACTGCACGCCGACGTCCTTCGTCCACAGGGCCCGGCCGTTCTGGAACTTCAGCGTCTTGTAGCCGTTGATCATCGCGCTCTGCGTGCCCGCGAGGAAGCCCCAGGATCCTGCCGCCCCACCCGCGGCGAGATACGTCGAGGACCAGCCGCCCGCGTGCACCGCGTAGGTCTTGCCGAGCTTGGTCGACTGCGTGATGAGACCGTTCTCGAAGGTCATCTGGTAGCCGCCGCCGTTGGCGGTGATCGTCTTCCGGGTGCTGGTGGGGGCGCCGAGGTCGATCCCGTCGTCGAGCGCACGGTCGTAGGCCGCCTGCATGCCCTTGGTCATCTGGTCGGCTGCGCGGACCGAGCCGAACCACGACTTCCAGTAGTTGTAGAAGTTGCGGTTGCCGTACGAGGAGCAGGAGTTCCCCGTGCCCCAGCCGGCGGCGAGCGCGGCGGCGTTCGGCTGGTAGGGCGTGTAGTTGTAGAGGCCCGCGGTGGCCCAGCCCTTGATCGTGATCGTGCTGCCGCCGCACGAGTTGTTGGGGTGGTAGCCGACGGCGACGGTCTGCCCCTTCTTGAAGTTGAAGTAGCCGGAGGCGTTCTTGTAGTGCTGGAACTGCCAGGCGGCCAGATACACCTGGTTGAAGAAGCCGTAGTACTTGGAGTCGCAGTTCGCCGAATTGTTCGGGCCGCTGTCCGGGCATCCGTAGCCGGTCGCCCGGTTGTACTGCATGACGGTCGGCCAGGTATCGCTGACGAGGCTCTGCTCCTTCTGCAGCGTGATCAGGAGCACCTTGGGATTGATGTTGCAGGCCTGCCCGACGCGATAGATGATCTGGGCGGCGCTCTCGCTCGACCTGCCGGCATATGCCTTGCAGTTCTCGTCCGCGGCCTTGCTGCTGGTCTTCTGCGAGTAGCTGCGGAGGCACTTCTTGGCGATCGAGGTGCTGCCCCACTTCTTGCCGGCCTCCTTGCCGGGATCGCCGATCTCGCAGTCCGGAACCATCCGGTTCAGGAAGGCCTGGATCTGGGTGCTGGACATGCCGTCGCCGTCGTAGAAGAGGGGGTCGTCGATGATGTTGCCCGCCGTGAATCCGACGGTGGCGGCTGCGGCCGGGGTCGCGCTCACGGACAGGGTCGCGATGCTGCTCGCTGCGAGTGCCAGGCAGGCGAGCACGGCGAGCACGGCGCTGCGGACCGTGCGGCGCTCGGCAGCGCGTTCGACGCCGAGCGTGGCTCCGGACTGGGGCATGCCTCTTCACCTTCAACTACTACTTGAACATTTCGAACGATCCGTACCACCCTAACCGAGGGGTTTCCGGCGCACAACGACGGGTATCGCAACTTGTATCCAAATGTCACCTAGACTGATACCCACGTCTGTCTGATGAACCCAGAAGGAGTCACGCATGAGAATGCGCGTCAATGCACTCATCGGCGGAGCCGCCGCGAGTGCCCTGATTCTCGGCGCGCTCACCGCGTGCAGCGCCGATCCGGCCCCGAGCGGCGCCCCGTCCGCGTCGCAGGCCGACACCGCGCAGCCCGCGGTGGACGGTGCCGAGTCGGCGCAGACCGCCGGCGCGGAGGACGCACCTGCGGGATCGACGGCGAAGACCGCGGCACCGAAGCCGGCCGCGGTGAAGACGGTCGAGCGGGTGTCGCCCGTGACCGCTCCGAAGACCCTCGGCGCGGCTCCGCGGACCGTGCCCGTCAACGGCACGATCATGCTCGTGCATCCCGAGGGCGAGGGCTCGGTCGCTCCCGAAGTGCTCGCGGAGGTCGGCCCGGGCGACGCGGCGGATCCGGAGAAGGCGGCGCCCGAGGGCGCATTCGACGGGGGCGCCTGGCTCGCGACCGATGACGGCGCGATGCTGCCGCTCGACGAGGACTCGCTGGGCGACGCCGTCGAGACCGGGCAGAAGTTCGCCGGAACCGTCGAGCTGAGCGGAGCGGCTCAGGCCGCCGTGGAGGCGAAGATCGAGCAGGCGGGCGAGGTCGCGACCTCCGAGGTGCTCGATCTCGCCGGCACCGAAGCCGACCAGGCGAGGGAGACGCTGGCGATCGCCGGCGAGGTCGCGGCGATCGCGGACCCGGTGGCCGCGGTCACCACCCGCGCGAGCGCGAAGCGGCACAAGGCGTACGTCCTCTACCTCGCGAATCCCTACCGCACGGTGAAGTCGAAGAGCTACATCACCGGCCTCATGACTCAGAACAGCCGGTACTGGAAGTCGCAGAGCGCGGGCGCCGTCGACGGCGTCGCGATCCAGGCCTACAAGCGGGCCACCGTCTACGGCAACTACTGCAACACGGCGGCGGTCTGGAAGTACGCGGCCCAGAAGTTCGGCCACAGCGTCGGCTACTTCTCGAGCGGCGCGCGCCACCTGGTCGTCTTCGTCGACAGCGGTTGCGGCGGCGGCACCGCCGGTCTCGCCACGATCGGCTCCCTCCACAAGGGCGGCACGATGTGGGTCGACATGCACTACGAGAAGGATCTGGACGTCGTGGCGCACGAGATGGGGCACAACCTCGGGCTGGGCCACTCGCAGTCGCGTGCGTGCGGTGCGACCAAGGACACCGGCGCGATCGATGCGAAGACCGCGTGGAAGTACACCAACCGTCCGTTCCAGGAGATGAAGCCGGTCTCTCCGTGCACGGATGTCGAGTACTACGACTACTGGAGCGTCATGGGCGGTGCGCTCGTCGCGAAGCCGCCGGCACTGACGATGGCGCAGAAGGACGTGCTCGGGATCAACCCGCGGGGCGCGCTCAAGAAGGTCTCGTCCGCGAGCGGAGCGGTGCAGGACTTCGTGCTCGCCCCGGCATCGAACACCACCGGCCTGCGCGGCCTCAAGGTGTCGACGAGCGGCAGCGGCACGCTCTACGTCGAGTACCGCACGGGAGCGGGTCAGGACGACGGCCTGCAGCTCAACACCAGCGGCAACTACTACAACTTCGGCAGCAAGGGATACATGCGGGCCGGTGTGCGTGTGATCAAGAGCTATCCGCTGGGCCGCTACTACTACAAGGGCAAGTGGCATTCGCAGCGCAACGCGCGCTCGACGGCGCTCATGGCGCGTCAGACCGTCAGCTCCGGCGTGACCGGCCAGGCGAACGGGCTCGCCGTGGGGAAGACCCTCACACCGCTCGGCAGCGCCGCCCGGTTCACCGTGATCTCCAGCAGCGCCTCGCAGTCCACCGTTCGGGTGGAGTACCGCGGCTTCAAGAACGGCGGCAAGACGGTCACGACCAGCGTGGTCGAGGGCGGATCGCTGATCGCGGGCAAGCGGCTGAAGGCGACGACCGGAGGAGCCTGGGCCGTCACCTACGGCACGCCGGGCACCATCACCGACAAGTACAACTGGTACCGCAACGGCAAGCCGATCACGGGCGCCACGAAGTCGAGCTACCGCACCACGGCGTCCGATGTGGGCAAGTCGATCACCGTGCGGGTGCGCCCGTCGGCCAAGAGCTTCGTCTCCGGTCTGGGTACGCTGAGCGCGGGCAAGACGGTCGGGGCCTCGGCCTACAGCGATGTGCTCTACAACCACCCCTCCTACACGCAGATCAGCTGGATGAAGACCGCCGGCGTCGTGACGAGCTCGAAGTACTCGCCCTCCTCCGCGATGACCCGCGACTCGGCCGCGCAGTTCCTGTGGAACCGCGCGGGCAAGCCGACCGCCGGCCTGCCGACCACGTCGCCGTTCGCGGACGTCAAGACGACCAGCTCGCACTACCAGTGGATCGCCTGGTCGTATCAGAAGGGCCTCCTCAAGTACGAGGTGAAGGGCGGCAAGCGCTACTTCCATTCGACGACGGTGATGAACCGCTCGGACATGGCGCTTGCGCTCTACCGCAACGCGGGCAAGCCGGTACCCGACCTGTCGGGCTCCTCGCCCTACGTGGATGTGAAGAAGTACGCTTCCCGTGATTCCTATCGCGGCATCCTGTGGGAGTACCAGCAGGCGCACTTCAAGGGCGGTGTGAAGGGCGGCAAGCGCTACTTCATCCCGACGAAGACGGTCACCCGCGAGGAGATGGCCAAGCT
>CAMFIY010000290.1 GCA_945952575.1 uncultured Leucobacter sp. | reverse complement strand
AGGCGGTTCAGCGTGCTGCGCCGCTCAGCGCTTGTGCCGTCGAGCAGCGCCTGGTCCTGATCCGACACCGGCTCGATCGCCACCTGCACGTCGCGACCCGCGAGCACCTTCGAGCGGAACGGCTCGGGCCAGCCGCCCGGGATCTCGCCGAGCTCGCCCGCGAGGAACCCGACGACCGAGTCCGGCACGTCATAGCGCTCGGGGTTCGCCTCGAAATCCGCGGGATCCGCGTCGACCGCCGCCAGGTGGAGGGCGAGATCGCCGACCACCTTCGACGAAGGCGTCACCTTCGGGATGCGACCCAGGATCCGATCCGCGGCCGCGTACATGTCCTCGATCTTCTCGAAGTTCTCCGCCAGGCCGAGCGCGATGGCCTGCTGACGCAGGTTCGAGAGCTGCCCGCCCGGGATCTCGTGCGTGTAGACGCGCCCGGTCGGCGACGGCAGCCCCGACTCGAACGGCTTGTACATGGATCGCACCGCATCCCAGTAGGGCTCGAGCGCGAACACGGCGTCGGGGTCGAGCCCGGTGTCGCGGTCCGTGTCGGCGAGCGAGGCGACGAGTGCCGACAGAGACGGCTGCGAAGTCGTGCCCGACATGGGCGCGGATGCCGCATCCACCGCGTCGACGCCTGCTGCCGAGGCGGCGAGCAGCGTCGCGAGCTGGCCGCCCGGGGTGTCGTGCGTGTGCAGGTGCACCGGCAGTGCGAAGCGCTCGCGCAGCGCGGTCACGAGCTTGGCCGCGGCGGCCGGGCGCAGCAGGCCGGCCATGTCCTTGATCGCGAGGACGTGAGCGCCCGCCTCGACGATCGAATCTGCCAGACGCAGGTAGTAGTCGAGCGTGAACTTGTCCTCGGCGGGCGAGAGCAGGTTCCCGGTGTAGCAGAGCGCCACCTCGGCGACCGCGGTGCCGGTCTCGCGCACCGCGTCGATCGCGACGCGCATCTGGTTCACGTCGTTCAGCGCGTCGAAGATCCGGAACACGTCGACGCCGGTCTCGGCGGCCTCGCGGACGAACGCCTGGGCCACCTGTGCCGGATAGGGCGTGTAGCCCACCGTGTTCTGGCCGCGCAGCAGCATCTGGATCGGCACGTTCGGCAGCGCCTCGCGCAGGGCCGCGAGCCGCTCCCACGGATCCTCGCCGAGGAACCGTAGGGCGACATCGTATGAGGCACCGCCCCAGGCCTCGACCGACCACAGCTGCGGCGTCATCCGAGCCACGTACGGTGCGACTCGCACCAGATCCTTCGTGCGCACGCGCGTCGCGAGCAGCGACTGGTGCGCATCGCGGAACGTGGTCTCGGTCAGGGCCAGCGCGGTCTGCTCGCGCAGAGCCCGGGCGTAGCCCTCGGGGCCGAGCTCGAGCAGCCGCTGACGGCCGGCGGCCGGCGCCGGCGCGGCCAGATCCACCGTGGGCAGCTTCGATGCGGGATCCGTCGCGATGGGACGCGGGCCGTTCGGCTGGTTCACCGTGACGTTCGCGAGGTGCTGCAGGAGGCGCGTGGCGCGATCCTTCGACTTGTTCATCTGCAGCAGTTCGGGGCGCTCCTCGATGAACTGGGTCGACACGTCGCCCGCCTGGAAGGCGGCGTCTGCGAGCACCGCCTGGAGGAAGGGGATGTTCGTCGCGACGCCGCGGATCCGGAACTCGGCGAGCGCACGGCGGGCGCGCACCACCGCGTCCTCGAAGGTGCGACCGCGGCACGTGAGCTTCGCGAGCATGGAGTCGAAGTGGGGGCTGATCTGGGCACCCGCGTTGATCGTGCCGCCGTCGAGGCGCACGCCGCCGCCGCCCGGCGATCGGTAGGCGGTGATCCGGCCCAGATCGGGGCGGAAGCCGTTCGCCGGATCCTCCGTCGTGATGCGGCACTGGAGCGCCGCGCCGCGCAGCTGGATCTGATCCTGCGTCAGGCCGAGATCCTCGAGCGTCTCGCCCGCGGCGATCCGCATCTGCGCTCGGACGAGATCCACGTCCGTGACCTCCTCGGTCACCGTGTGCTCGACCTGGATGCGCGGATTCATCTCGATGAACACGTGCTCGCCGGCCCGGGCTCCCTCGGTGTCGAGGAGGAACTCGACCGTGCCCGCGTTCTCATAGCCGATCGACTTCGCGAACGCGATCGCGTCGCGGGTCAGCTCGTCGCGCTTCTCCTGCGAGAGATTCGGAGCCGGTGCGATCTCGACCACCTTCTGGTGCCGGCGCTGCACCGAGCAGTCGCGCTCGAAGAGGTGGACCGTCGCACCGGTCCTGTCGGCGAGCACCTGCACCTCGATATGGCGGGGGCGCAGCACGGCCTGCTCGATAAACATGGTCGGATCGCCGAACGCGGAATCGGCCTCGCGCATCGCCGACTCGAGCGCATCGCGCAGATCCTCCTCGCGCTCCACGCGACGCATGCCGCGCCCGCCGCCGCCGGCGACGGCCTTCGCGAATACCGGGAACCCGATCCCGCGCGCGCCCTCGATGAGCGCATCGACATCGGTCGACGGGGGAGTGGAGGCGAGCACGGGCACGCCGGCCGCGATCGCGTGCTCCTTCGCGGCGACCTTGTTGCCCGCCATCTCGAGCGCCGTCCGACCCGGACCGATGAAGCGGATGCCCGCAGCCTCGGCGGCGGCTGCCAGCTCCGGGTTCTCCGAGAGGAACCCATAGCCCGGGTAGATCGCATCGCAACCCGCCTCGACCGCGACGCGCACGATCTCATCCACATCCAGGTAGGCGCGCACCGGATGCCCGACCGTGCCGATCAGATAGGCCTCATCGGCCTTCAGCCGGTGCAGCGAATTGCGATCCTCATAGGGGAAGACCGCCACGGTGCGGGCGCCGAGCTCGTTCGCGGCGCGGAAGGCGCGGATCGCGATCTCGCCGCGGTTGGCAACCAGGATCTTGGTGAACGTCATGCTTCCTCGATTCTTTTTCGGGGATGCATCGCGGCGCCGGGGTACGAGCGCCACGATGGAAATGGGCAACGTTGCACGCCCGCACGGTTCTGCCCCACGCGAAAACGAGACGCGGCACGTCCCACACTATCTGGTGGAATATGCCGCGTCTCGACCTCTCGGACGAGTTGGCCGTTCAATGACGGTTTATGGCATCACTGCGGCGCCTCGGGCAGCGCGACCGGGATGATCGACTCGGCGCGGATCCCGACACGGGCGCCGGATCCCGCGCGCCGCTCGGCGATCGTGAACCAGGTCACCGCCGCCGTTATGAACACCAGGAAGAAGATGCTGACCGGGATCGTCCCCAGGCCCCAGCCGCCGTCCTTCACCGGTTGAGAGAGCAGATCCCCGACGGAGGCGCCCAGCGGTCGTGTGATCACGTAGGCGGCCCAGAACGAGAACACCGCGTTCATCTTGAAGGCGAAGTGCAGCAGTGCGATCAGGAGGACCGTGCTGAGGAACACGATCGCCGAGAGCCCGTAGCCGAGCTGCAACGCCTCGCCGAGCAGATCGCCGCCCGACGTGCCGAGCGCGAAGGTGACCAGGATCGCGAGCCAGTAGAAGATCTCTCGCTTGCGCGTGTTGATGGTGTGGATCGAGAGCGTGCGCTCCTGCGACCACCACCAGGCGAAGACGCCGACCAGAGCCGCGCCGAAGATCGCGGTCGTGACGCCGAGCGGGACACCGGCCATGTCGACGAGCATGTCGCTCGCCACCGTGCCCGCGACCGAGATCAGCACCACGACCGTCCAGTAGCGTGTCGGGCTGTAGGCGCGGGCGCGGATCTGGAAGACCAGCGCGATCGCCAGCAGCACCGCCACGAACACGGTCGTCACGGGCAGGCCCCAGCCGAGCGTGCTCGAGAGGAGATCCGCCCCGGTCTCGCCGACCGTGGTCGACATCATCTTCACCATCCAAAAGAGCAGGGTGACTTCAGGCACCTTGTTCAGCATCTCGCGGACGGCGGGCGAACCGGAGAAGGCGGGGCGCTCGACCCCGGCTTCCGCTCCGAAGTGCGCGTTCACCGCCGGCCGCCCGCGGCGTCGTCAGCGGTCTCGCCGTCGCTGTGGTCGTCGGCCTTGTCTCCCTTTTCCGCCTTGTCGGTCTTCCCTTGATCATCGGCCGTCTCGGTCCCGGGAGCCTCGGACTCGCCCTGATCGTCGGCGGTCTCGCCATCGTTCGTGCCGTCCTCCTGACCCTTCTGCG
>CAMFIY010000289.1 GCA_945952575.1 uncultured Leucobacter sp. | reverse complement strand
GACCGGCGATGATCGACTGATAGGTGGTCCCCACGGGGACGTACTTCACTTCGAGCGCCTCAGCCAGCTCCTTGAACGGCAGCATGACCGGGCCGTCACAGGTCCCGTCCGCCGCGACCGAGCTCGTGGGCGGAGAGTCCGCGCACGCGACTCGCAGCTCGCCCCGCTGCTGGATCTCCTTGATCCAGCTCCCTGCAGAGGCGGATTCGGATGCGTTCGCACCACTCGAGCGCGACGTGCTCGATTGAATGAGCGAGCCGCCGAATCCAGCGACGAGACCGAGTGCGACGACTCCGATCGCCGCGATGACCGGCGAGGTCTTCTTTGACTTTGCCATACCTGAGTTCTCCTTGTTTTCTTGTTTTTCGATTGTGAGATGGACGGTTCGGTTGAGCTGATCGGCCTCCTATCAAGCCGCATGGGCCGGCGACGCGAGTTCCAGCGCCCGCATACGGCGCTGGAAATACACGAGGGGGGATCCGGCGTCCCTGACGACGAGATCGTCAAGTCCGACGAAGAAAAGCGTGTGATCGAGGTACTCGAATCGATTGGTGATGCTGCCGGTCATGGTCACGAGCGAGTCCCGGATGACGGGGACCGCGCCCTCCCACTCCCATGCGAACTGCGAGAACTTGTCCTCACCCTTGCCTGCGAGGATCGAGGCCGTCTGATCCTGGGAGTCGTCGAGGATGTGGATGCCCACGGTTTCGGCGTGCTCGAGCACGTTCAGGCTCCGCGAATCGTGACTGATCGACACGAGCATCGTCGGCGGGCTCACCGTGTATGAGCAGACCGCCGTGGCCACCAGGCCCCGCGGTCGCCCAGACTCGTCTGCGACGGTGATGGCCAGGACCGAGGTGGCGAAAAGTGACATCGCCTCACGAAATTCTTGAAGATCAACCATGCCTCAATGCTGACAACCGCGGAATGTGCGCACAACGCACATACCGTCGGAGACTTCCGAAGGTTGCCTACGTTTCGACGGAACCGCGGTGAGCAGGTGTGCGCAAGGCTTGCACCCGGCACCCGGCGATCAGCCGGACCCGAGCACCGAGAGCTCTCAGTACATCTGCACGCCGTCGCGCGGGGGCTCCTTCCCCCGGGACGAAACGGCGACCGGAGATCGAGACGGGTTCGACCCGTACACGGTTCCGCTTGACGGTCGGCACCATCGTCGACCTCGAGCAGGACTTCGCTGCTGATCGTGAGCTCCGCGAGTTTCCATCCCTCCGCGGTACGGAACACGATGCTCTCTCCGTCGACCGCATAGTTGACCGGGAAGATGTCGACGACATCCGAGACTCTGGTGACGATCCGCCCGAGGCTGTGCGTGCACGGCCGCTCCCAGTACTCCGACTCGCCCAGTACGATCAGCGGACCGTGATGTCGCCCTTACCTGATTGTCTCGCAGATTCCGGGGCGGAAGAGCCAGTTGGAGGTTCAGGCGATCGGAACCGGGGTTATGCCGAGTGGCGCCAGACCAGCGGCGCCTCCGTCCGGAGCCGTCAAGACCCAGATGCCCCCGGAGTGCACGGCGACCGAGTGCTCCCATTGGGCGCTCAGCGAGCCGTCGGCCATCGACACGGTCCAATCGTCGTCCTCGACGACGGTATCGATCCCGCCCGCAGAGATGATGGGCTCGATCGCGACGACCAGGCCGGGCCGCACCTCGGGGCCGCGCCGGGAGACCGGCACGTTGAAGACGGGCGGATCCTCGTGCATCCGACGTCCGATCCCGTGACCGATGTAATCCTCGAGGATGCCGTAGTCGCTGTTCGCGTGCACGTACTCCGCGACCGCCTCGCCGACCTCGTTGAGATGCGCCGCCGTGGCCAGTCGGGCGATGCCCCGCCACATGGCCTGCTCCGTGACGTGGCTGAGCCGTTCGATCGCCTCCGTGCGATCAGGCCGGGCCGGATCCGGAATGGCGACCGTGATCGCGGCGTCGCTGTGCCAGCCGCCGAGCACCGCGCCCACGTCGAGCGAGACGATGTCTCCGGGCTCCAGCGGCCGATCGACCGGGATCGAATGCACGACGTTCTCGTTCACGTTCGCGCAGATGGTGTGCCGGTAGCCCGGCTCGAGCATGAAGTTCGGCGCCCCGCCGGCATCCCGCACCGCACGCTCGGCGATCGCGTCGAGTTCCAGCGGAGTCACGCCCGGGCGCACAGCGTCGGCCATAGCCGCGAGTGCGTCCGCGGCGGCGAGACCGGGCGCGAGCATCAGGCGCAACTGAGCAGGCGACTTGTAGATCGATCGGCGAAGCAATCCGCGACTCATGGCGATCACGCGGCCTCAGGCGGCCGTCTTCGGCTCCAGCTTCGCATCGAGGGCGGCGAAGATCCGATCGCTGACATCGTCGACCGAGCCGAGTCCGTCGACCGCGATGAGGATGCCGCGGTCGCCGAACAGCTCGACGAGCGGCTGGGTCTGCTCCGCGTAGACCTGCTGGCGGTGGCGGATCACCTCCTCGGTGTCGTCCACCCGCCCCTCGATCTCGGCGCGCTTCAGCAGGCGGGCGACGACCTCGTCGGTGTCGACCTCCAGCAGCACCACCGCATCGAGCGCACGCGCATCGGACTCGAGCACGCGATCGAGCGCGTGCACCTGGTCGACCGTGCGCGGGTAGCCGTCGAGCAGGAAGCCCGAGGAGACGTCCTCATGCCGCAGTCTGTCCTCGACGATCTCGTTGGTGAGCTCGTCGGGGACCAGCTTGCCCGCCTCGATCAGCTGCGAGACGCGCTGACCGAGCGGGGTCCCGGCCTTGATGTTGGCGCGGAAGATGTCACCGGTCGAGATCCACGGCACTCCGAATCGCTCGACGATACGGCTGGCCTGGGTGCCCTTGCCCGCACCGGGCGGGCCGATGATCAGCAGGCGGGTCTGCGGGGCGGCGGTCACTTGAGGAGCCCTTCGTAGTGGCGCTGCTGCAGCTGAGCGTCGATCTGCTTCACCGTCTCAAGGCCGACGCCGACGATGATGAGGATCGATGCGCCCCCGAACGGGAAGTTCTGGTTCGCGTTGAAGAACGCGAGCGCGATCAGCGGGAGCAGCGCGATCAGGCCCAGGTAGAGCGAGCCGGCGCTGGTGACGCGGTTCAGCACGTAGTTCAGGTACTCCGCGGTCGGGCGGCCGGCTCGGATGCCCGGGATGAAGCCGCCGTACTTCTTCATGTTGTCGGCGACCTCTTCGGGGTTGAAGGTGATCTGCACGTAGAAGAACGTGAACCCGACGGTGAGCAGGAAGAAGACGAGCATGTAGAGCGGGTGATCGCCCTTCATGAGGTTGTTCTGGATCCAGACGACCCAGGGCTTCGCCTCTTCGCCGATGCCCGGCTGGTTGAACTGCGCGATGAGCATCGGCAGGTAGAGGATCGCGGAGGCGAAGATGACGGGGATGACGCCGGCCATGTTCACCTTGATCGGGATGTAGGTGCTGCTGCCGCCGTAGCTACGACGTCCGACGACGCGCTTCGCGTATTGCACCGGGATCCTTCGCTGCGACTGCTCGACGAAGACCACCGCGGCGATCACGACCAGGCCGACGGCGATGACCAGGAAGAAGACCTCCCAGCTGTTCTGCACCTTGATGGTCCAGAGCGCGTTCGGGAACTGCGCCGCGATCGAGGTGAAGATCAGCAGCGACATGCCGTTGCCGATGCCGTGCTCGGTGATGAGCTCGCCGAACCACATGATGAGGCCGGTACCGGCGGTGAGGGCGATGATCATGATCAGAATCGTCCACCACTCCTGGGAGACGAGGTTGCGGCAGGCGTCGTTCGCCGCCGTGCCGAACAGCATGCCCGAGCGGGCCACCGTGATCAGGGTCGTCGACTGCAGCACGGCCAGGCCGATGGTCAGGTAGCGCGTGTACTGGGTCAGCTTCGCCTGCCCCGACTGGCCTTCCTTGTGCAGCGTCTCGAAGTGCGGGATCACCACGCGCAGCAGCTGGATGATGATCGACGCCGTGATGTAGGGCATGATGCCCAGGGCGAAGATCGACAACTGCAGCAGCGCACCGCCGCTGAACATGTTGATCATCTGGTAGAGGCCCGATGCATCCTGGTTCGCGACCAGACATGCCTGCACGTTGTCGAAGTTGACGAACGGCGCCGGGACGAACGATCCCAGACGGAACAACGACACGATCCCGAG
>CAMFIY010000288.1 GCA_945952575.1 uncultured Leucobacter sp. | reverse complement strand
CGCGACACCGTCGAGGGCGGCGACCCGCTCGGCTCCCGCCGCATCGATGTAGGGGGCGTCCACTCGTAGATCCGCCCCGACCGCCAGCGCCGCGGACCGGATGATGCCGCCGGAGACGGTGGCCGAGAACGCGACGGAGAAGACCGCGACCCCCAGCCCGACCACGACGGCGAGCACCGGCGCCGCTCGCACGACCCGATCCCGGCGCGCCCGAGCCGGCCCGAGCAGCGAGGCCAGGGATGCGCGACGTCGCCCCCGGCGCTCGGCGATCCCGAGCAGCACGGGCAGCAGCCGCAACGAGACGATGCTGCCTGAGGCGCCGAGCAGCACGAGCAGGGCGAGCAGCCGCGGATCAGCCCCGCCCGCGCCTCCGCCCGCGGCGATGAGCGCGGCGAGCGCGGCGGTGACGGCGAGGATCAGGATCTCGAGCACCGCACGGCCCCATCCGTTCCCGCCCGTCTCGCCGAGATCGCTGCGGCCGCGGCGCTCCACATCCGCGAGCGCGCCCCACGGCAGGGCGGCGGCGGGCACGATCGCGAGGATCGCCGGCACGACGAGCACCCAGCCGCCGACCCATCCCGGGCGAACGGCTGCGAGAGCCGATCCGACCCCCGCCCCGAGCAGACCCAGCGCGAGCCCCTCGCCGCCCAGCATCGCGATCAGCCGCCGCACGGACGCCCCGCGCTCCCGCAGCACCCGGCTCGGCTCCACGCGGCGCACGGCGATCAGGCGGCTCACGAGCGCGAGCACGACCAGCGCGACGAGGATCGGACCGACGGCGGCGACGGTGACCACCGCGGTCATGACGTCGGCTCTGACGATCCCCGCATCGATCGCCTGCGGCAGCGAGGACGAGAACGGCAGCCCGCGGTCGTAGAAGGTCTGGTCGTACATCGGGATGATCGCCGGATCGGCCGCGAGCAGGCGCAGTTGCGCCTCCGCCCGCTCGGCCGTCGCGGCATCGACCGCGGCCGTGTCGAACGGCATCCACGACCTGATCTTCACGTCGCGGACCCGGTCGGTGAGCGCCGCCATCTCATCGAGGTGCATGAACGCGGCGGCGGCGAGGATCCGGTTGCCGTTGCCGTCCACCTCGATCGCGGGATCGAGAGATCCGTTGACGAAGGCCCAGTCGGCGGCGTCGCGGCCGGACGGGGCGACGAGGCCGGTGAGCGTCAGCGTCAGCGAACCGCCCCAGGATCGCTCGGCGCCGACCGGCCACTCGAGCTGCTCCGCGACCCGCTCGGTGAGGACGATCTCGATGCCGCCGGACGGGTCCGTCGCCTTCGGCAGTCGCCCGGCGACCAGCTCGGACCGGCTCAGGAATCCGAGGTCGGACACGAGCCCGACCGTATTTCGCGGCACGTCGCGCACGCGATCGGGATCCTCATCCCTCGTGGCCTGCGGATCCAGCGTCATGGTGAGACGCGGTGCACCGAGCAGGCTGCGCAGCGGCTCCGGCTGCTGCGCGCGCTTCGCCTCGACGGTGTTCACGGCCGCACCCCAGACGCCGACGCCGGGATCCGAGGTCTCGCCGAACGCGGGGAGCCCGGGCGTCGTCGCGGACGGCCAGCGCGCCAGCTGCGGCACCGACTCCATCGCCCGCTGGACGGTGGCCGTGCGGCCATCGGCGAGGAGCGCGGGAGCAGCGACCCCGAGATACGAGAGCGCCGCGATCACCACGACGAGGAACAGCGAGAGCGCCGGCGTCGTGATCGCCCCGCGCACCGAGAGCGGGATCCCGAGGCTCATGACCCCGCCCCCAGCACGACGGGCAGGACGGTCATCGCGACGACGGCGCCCAGGATCACCCCGGCCAGCACGGCGTAGACCCCGACCCAGGCGGTCTCACCGATCCGCATCGCCCGCCGGCGCGCGGGCCGCAGTCCGAGTGCGTGCAGCACGAGCGACTCGCCGCGGCGTGCGCGGGCCGCAGCCGAGGATGCGGAGAGGAACCCGATCGCCCCCAATGCCGCGGCCGCGAGCGATCCGGCTGTCAGGAGCGCGGGAGCCACGGATGTGACGGGCGCGGCGCTCACCTGCGCCGCGGTGAGGATGCGCGCCGGACGCGTCAGGTTCGCCCGCAGCTGGGTGGCCGTCGCAGCCGGCGTCTCGCTGCGCAGCCAGAGCTCGTCGACCGGGAGATCCGCGCCCGCCGCCGCGAACGCCTCGGTGCTGGTCGCAATGCCCCAGCCGTCCCCCACTCCGGGGATCGCGTCGACGATGCGGGTGACCGCGAGCGGCACGACGCCGGCGACGGATCGGATCCGGGTGGTGAGGGTCGTGCCCGCGCGGGCGTTCAACCGGTCCGCGAGGCTCCGGGTGATGGCGGCGGGGATGGCGCTCTCGCCGGTATCCGCATCCGCAGCGCGCACCTCTTCCAGCCCCAGCGCTCGCGGCGGGCCGACGAGCAGCTCGACCGTGTCGGAGCCCACCTCGATCGGCGTGCGCAGTACCTCGGCCGCGCTCGTCACACCGCCCCACGTCACCGCGGTGGCGGCGCTCACCTCCAGGCCGTCCGCGGAGATCATCCGCACGTCTCCGCCGAGGAGCGCCAGTCGCGTGCGCTGCTCGGCGGCATCCCGGGCCCCGGGCGCGGCCGCCGCGACGGCCACGGAGGCCGCGGCGAGGGCGAGGCACAGGATCGCGACCGCCACGCCGCCCATCCGCCTGGCGACCTGCCGGAGCGGCAGGATCGGGGAGATCCCGCGGCTGCGTCGCAGCAGCCGCTCGCCGAGCGCGGCGATCGGGCCCGCCGCCACCGGCGCGATCATGCACGCGGCGACCAGCAGCAGCGCCGGCGCCGCGGCCGCGAGCGGATCCGCGGCGCCGCCGTCTCGCAGGACCGATCCCGTCGCGAAGAGCTGCCAGGAGGCGAGAGCGGCCAGTCCGACGGCGATGCACGCTGGCAGGATCAGCGCCGGGAGCGGCAGTGATCCCGCGTCGCTGCGCAGCGCGTCCGCGCGCCCGACACCGGCTCCGCCCACGCGGCGCAGGATGAAGAGGCCGGATGCGAGACACACGAACGCCACCGCGCCGACGCCCGTCAGCAGCGCGACCGCAGTGAGGCCCGCGGTGAGGGCGAGCACGGCGCACGCGAGGATCGCGCCCGCGGCGACGAAGCACGCGGACTCCCCCGCGGCCGTCCAGATGAGGCGGCGCAGCGACGCACCGCGGGCGCGCATGAGCGCGAGCTCCTCGCCGCGCGAGGCCGACAGCGCGGAAAGGACCGCGCCGAGCACCAGCGCGCCCAGCAGGGCGATGATGAGCTGCGGAGCGATGAGCAGCCCGCGCGTGGCGGCCACGGCGACCGCCTGACGCTGCACGGTGTCGCCGAGCCCGCCCACGATGCGGGTGTTCTGCTGCCGCTGCGGATCCACGGCGTCGGGGAGGTCATCGAGCGCGACCAGCGCGCGCTGCAGCACCGGGATCTCGTCGAGATCACCGATCCGACCGGGAGCGATCTCCCAGGCGACCTTCGAGGCGCCGTCGTCGACGGACTGCCGGGACACCTCGATCCCGATCCCGTCGAACGCCGCTGCGACGGCGCCCCGCACCGCCGCATCCTGCGCCTCGGCATCGACGGCCGCGTTCGCCACGACCCGGATGCTGCGCGCGTCGGGCTCGGCGCTCGCGAGCATGCGCGATGCCCCGGATGCGAGCATCCGCCCGGCGACGGCGTCGATCCCGCCGATGCCGACGACCGCGAGGATCGCGATGAGCGCGAGCAGTGACAGCTGGGCGATGTGCTCGCGCACCCGCCTCACTGCAAACGTCATCGTCCTTCACTCACTGCATATCCGGCGAAGCACGACCTCGCCCTGGGATCCAAGAATGTCGTGTGTGCTCCGACCCTGTCAACCGCAACGCATTCGAATACTCTCCGGTGCGATCCGGCACTGGGCAGTGCCCGCTATCGGCGCTAGAGTGCCGGATACGACCGTCATCCCAATCGTCGAACCGGCGACCGCACCGAAGCAAGGAGCACCGATGACCTCCGTGAACCTCACCAAGAGCAACTCCGCCGCCTACCGGCACGTGATGGGACTCGACGCGGCAGTCGCCGAAGCCCTGACGGCTGCCGGCCTCGACGAGAAGCTCGTGGAGCTCGTCAAGCTCCGCGTCTCCCAGCTGAACGGCTGCGCCTTCTGCCTCCGCCTGCAC
>CAMFIY010000287.1 GCA_945952575.1 uncultured Leucobacter sp. | reverse complement strand
ATAAGAGACAGCCTTGTCTCGCGCGATCTCGAGGCTCATGCTCATCGCGCCGTCCAGAATCGGCGATTCGGAGGAGCTCGCGAGAACGAGGGGCGGGGCGGTCAGCACGAGCGCGGCGAGCTGCTCCGCCACCACGGCCCGGAGTCTCTCTCCGCCCAGGCGCGCGAATGCTCCGTCGAGAACCAGCCGTGCAGGATCGAGCAGGGCGATCACCGAGGCGAGTGCGAAGGCGTAGCGTCGCGCCAGCTCGACGAGCGCCGGGCGGGCCGAGGGATCCGCGAGCAGCGTCTCCAGAGCGTCGGCGCCGGTTCGGGCCTCGTGCCCGGCGGAGGCCGCCAGATCGATCAGCGCCGACGGGCCGAGCTGCATCTCGAGAGCGCCCTCCGTTCGGGTGTGCGCATCGACGACCGCGCCCGGGGTGTAGAGGAAGGCCGATTCCCCGGCTGCTCCCCGACTGCCGCGGTGCAGCGCCCCGTTGATCACGATGGCGCCGCCGACGCCCTCGTCGAGCCAGAGGAGGAAGAAATCCTCCGAGTCGGCACCGTGCGACTGCTGCTCTGCGATCGCCGCGAGGTTGACGTCGTTCTCGATCGTGAGCGTCACGCCGGGGAAGAGCTCGCGCATCCGGGTGCCGGCCGCCGGGTCGTCCCAGCCGACCACATGGTCGACGTAGTGCAGGATGCCGGCGGCGGCGTCGTAGGAACCCGGGAGGCCGACGACGATGGAGTCGAGCTCATGGGCCGGGATCCCCGCTGCCGCACAGCACTCCTGTACCGCGGCCGCCGTCGCATCCGGTCCACCGGCATCGGGTGTGATCTCCGCGCGGTGCTCGCCCACCACTTCTCCGGTGATGTCGGAGATCAGCACCTGAATGCGGTCGGGGCGGACGTCGATCGCCGCGGCATGCCCCGAGCCCGGTTCGATCCGGTACAGCTGCGGCGCACGGCCGCCCGGGCCGACCTTTCCGAGGCCCGCCTGGCGCACCAGTCCGCTCTCTTCCAGACGTCCCAGCAGTTGCGAGGCCGTCGGCTTCGAGAGCCCGGTCAGGGTGTGCACGTCGCTTCGGCTGAGGCTGCCGCGCTCGATGAGCAGATCGAGGACGACACGATTGTTGAGGCTGCGGATCAGCCCCGGCTGTGCCGGCGTGGGGCCGCTGTCGCTGCTGGACGCCATTGTGTTCACCGCGCTCTTCCGGGCATGTTAGTAAAGTTTACTATCTTGACCGTAGTGCCCCCACCCGATGGTGTCAATGCAGCGGATGCCCAGGCCTGGTCCCGCGCATTCGCGCACCGCACCACGGGCGCCGTGACCGCGCTCCGAGCGCATCGGGCCCGGCTCGTGCGCCCGCCGAAGAAGGGGAACGCTCTCGTCGCCCGCAGGGCTGGGCGGCGGTGTTGCAGAATGTGGAGGGGATGACGGGAATCGAACCCGCGTAATCAGTTTGGAAGACTGAGGCTCTACCATTGAGCTACATCCCCGAGACCGCGAAACGGCCCGGTCATCTACGAAAACCCTCATCCCGCGACGAGACTCCGCTCATCGGGCTGAGGGCTTCGCTCCCCCGGCTGGGCTCGAACCAGCGACATCCTGATTAACAGTCAAGCGCTCTGCCAACTGAGCTACAGGGGATCATTGCGCGAGGCAACGTCGTCCAGCTTAGCAAAGCGAAAACACGCGCGGCAAATCATCTCGACCGCGTGTCTCGCCCAGGACGCCGGATCCGACGGCTCAGCCGTCAGCGACCTCGTCATACGCGCTCGCACGCAGCGCCTGCGCGAGCTGCTGCACATAGCCGTGATCCGCCTGCCGGAAGATGTCGTTGATATCGCCCTCGCCGACCGCACGCCCCTGCTGCATCACGAGCACGCGCTGACCGAGCCGCTCGAGCATGCCGATGTCGTGGCTGACGAGGATGAGCGTGGCGTTGGTCCGCTTCCGGAACCACTCGAGCAGATCGACGATCCTGGGCCGGTTGTTGGCGTCGACGCCCAGCGTGGGCTCGTCCGCGATGTAGACGCTCGGACTCAGCATGAGCGAGCGCATGACGGCCACGCGCTGCCGCTGCCCCTTCGACAGCTCGTAGGGATACTCCTGCAGCTTGCCGAGCGGGAGCCCGACGATCTCCATCATCTCCACGATCTGCTCGCCGAGCTGATCCCGGTCGAAATCCTTGGAGCGCTCGGTAATGGGCGAGAAGAGGATGTCTCCGACGTTGAGCTCGGGCGCCAGCGTCGCACCGGCGTCCTGAGCCAGATAGCCGACGTGCGCCGTCAGCTGGGCGAACGCGCGACGGCGCAGACGGCGCATCGGGACTCCCAGCACCGTCGCATCGCCGCCGGAGACCCGGATCCTCGCCGACTTCTCCGCGGTATCCTCGCCTCGCGCAGCCAGGAAGCGGGTGAGGGTGGACTTCCCGGACCCGCTCTCCCCCAGCAGCGCCAGCGTCTGGCCGCGCTCGACTGCGAAGCCGACGCCTTCGACGGCGTTGTAGGCGCGCCGGCCGTTCGTGGCCGGATACCCGAGCGAGAGGTCGGAGACGACGATAGCCGGGTCGGCGTCCAGTGTCGGATCGGCCACGCGGGCTCCTCTCTGCAGATTCCGACGCGCCGGGTGGGGTTCGGCGTCGCGGGCCCAGCTTAGAGCCTGAGGTCCTATTCGACCCGTAGGCTGCGCCGCGCGGCCTCCAACGCGGTCAGCTGCTCCTGGATCTGCCGGGATCCGGCGGCATCCGAGGCGCCGAGTCGCTGCATGCGTGCCACGAGCTGACCCTTCAGCGCGAGCAGATCCCGGTCGAGCAGCGAGACGACGACCTGGCGCGCATACGCCGCCAACTGCTCGGCGGCCTGCTTCGGCACCGGAAGCGGAGCGAGGGCGAGCTCTCGTACGAGTCCGCGATAGGGTTCCGGCGCCTCGTCCAGCACCCGCTCGAACCAGTCGCCGGCTCCGAGCGACGGAAGCGCGGCCGCGATGGCGTTGCGCACCACGCGGAGCGAGGGATCACTCACCTCGGCGGTCGCAGCCTGCGCCATGAGTTCGGTTCCCACGCCCTCGCCCTGCTGCAGCATCGCCATGAGCGCGTCCCGCTCCAGCCGCACGGTCGGTGTGACCGGCAAGGAGGCGAGCCCGAGCTGCGAGGCGGACGGCTGCTGCAGCTCGGAGCCCTGCAGCTCCGGGCCGTCATACGCTCCCTGCGGCGGGCGCCGCCCCGGTGCCGCGCCCGCCCGAGAGGCGCCCTGGACGGCGCGCTGCACCTCCCCGAGCTCCAACCCGAGCATGCGCGAGAGCTCGCGCGTGTACCCCGGCCGGAGCGCCGCATCCTTGATGTCCGCGATGATGGGCGCGGCCGCGCGCAGAGCGGATACGCGGCCTTCGACGCTGTTGAGATCGAAGCGGCCGATGGCCTGCCGCAGCGCGAACTCGAAGAGCGGCACCTTGCGGGTGAACAGCTCGCGCACGGCCTCATCACCGCGGTGCTGCCGCAGGTCCGCCGGATCGAGCCCGTCCGGCGCGACGGCGACGTAGGTCTGGGCGCTGAAGCGCTTCTCCTCGCTGAAGGCGCGCAGGGCGGCCTTCTGGCCGGCCTCGTCCGGATCGAAGGTGAAGACCACTTCAGCTGCCGCGTCATCCCCCATGATCCGGCGGAGCACCGCGATGTGATCTTTACCGAACGCCGTGCCGCAGGTCGCCACCGCCGCTTCCTCACCGGCGAGGTGGCACGCCATCACGTCGGTGTAGCCCTCGACCACCACCGCGCGGCGCCCGCGCGAAATGGCGCGCTTGGCGAGGTCCAGCCCGTAGAGCACCTGCGCTTTGTGGTACACCGGGCTCTCCGGAGTGTTCAGGTACTTCGGACCGTTGTCATCCTCGTAGAGCTTGCGCGCACCGAACCCGATGGTCTGGCCGCTGGTGTCGCGGATCGGCCAGATCACGCGCCCCCGGAAGCGGTCGTACACGCCGCGCTGCCCCTCCGAGACGAGCCCGGCCGAAGCGAGCTCCTGGCGGTTGAAGCCCTGCGCCGTCAAATGCTTGGTCAGCCCGTCCCAGCCCCGCGGCGCGTAGCCGACGCCGAAGCGCTCGCGCGCCGCGGCGTCGAAGCCGCGCTCGTCGAGGAACGTCCGGGCCGTGGATCCCTCCTCCGCGGCGAGCTGCTCCACGAAGTAGCTGCTCGCGGCCT
>CAMFIY010000286.1 GCA_945952575.1 uncultured Leucobacter sp. | reverse complement strand
AGATTCATGAGCGTCTCGTGGGCTCGGAGATGTGTATAAGAGACAGGTGTATTGAGCGATACCCTGGTCTGATGCCCATGACACCAGCCGCCTCAGCGACACGCAGCGCGGCACTCCGGGCGGTCGTCCTCGTGCTCATCGGCAGCATCGGCGTGCAGGTCGCGACAGCGCTGGCCTACGGGCTCTTCGCCGACATCGGCGTCATCGGCACGAGCACACTCCGCATGGTGATCTCCGCGATCATCATGATCGCGATCTTCCGACCTTCCCTCAGCGCACCCAGTGCCCGGGCCTGGATCGGGATCCTCCTCTTCGGCATCTCCATGGCCGGGAGCAACATCCTCCTCTACCTCGCGATCGACCGCATCCCGATGGGCATCGCCACGACCATCGACTTCCTCGGGCCCTGCCTGGTCGCGCTCGCCGCATCCCGGCATCTGCGGGAGGGACTGCTCGCGCTGCTCGCGTTCGCCGGAGTCGCGCTCATCGCCGGCCTCGGCGGCCCGCTCGACGGGCTCGGCGTGCTGTTCGCCGCGCTCGCCGGAGCCGCCTTCGCGCTCTACACCCTCCTCGCCGCGCGCATCGGGAAGAGCGAATCGAGCATGCAGAACCTGGCGCTCTCCGTCGCCGTCGGCGCCGTGCTCACCCTGCCGTTCTCGATCCCCGCGATCCCGCGCGTGGAACCGGTCCACTGGCTGCCGCTCGTGCTCTCCGCCCTCCTCGGCACGACGCTCGCATTCACCGTCGACACGCTCGCCGGCAAGCTGACCTCCGCCCGGGTGATCGGCGTGCTGTTCGCCTTCGATCCGACACTCGCGACGCTCATCGGCGCGGTCTGGCTCGGTCAGGACCTCACTCTTCCCGCGCTGCTCGGTATCGGGATGGTCATCGCGGCCGGCGCCGGGATCGTCTGGTTCGCGGGCAAACGCGAGAATGAGACGGCGGAAGGGGTGGACCGGATGAAGCCGATCGAATCGTTCGAGGTCGAGCGCAAGTACGAGGTGGCGGACGATTCCGCGATGCCGGATGCCGCAGCCTTCTCCGCGGCCGGGCTGCGGCTCGGAGCCTCCGAGCGGATCGAACTCGAGGCGCACTACTTCGACACCCCCGACTTGGCGCTCGCCGCCCGGCGCTTCGCGGTGCGGATGCGCCGCGGAGGGAAGGACGAGGGCTGGCACCTGAAGGAGAAGGGCGAGGGCGGCACCCGCGAGCTGCACTGGCCGCTCAGCGAATCGATGCCGCAGGGCCTGTGCGATGAACTGGCGGCGCGAGTCTCCCCGTCGACGGCCGCGAGCGTCGCCCCGATCGCGATCCTCCGCACCGTGCGCGTCATCACCCGCGTCGGCGACGCCTCGGGTCTCGACGCCGTCGAGCTCGCCGACGACCGCGTCGACGCGACGAATCGTCTGACCGGCAGCAATCAGATCTGGCGCGAGTGGGAGGCCGAACTGCTGCCCGGCGGCAGCGAGGCGCACCTCGACCTGATCGAGCCGCTGCTCGTGACCGCCGGCGCGAAGCGGGTCGAAGGCACCTCGAAGATCCAGCGCACGATGCGCGGCTGAGATCCGCTGATCCCGCGCATCTCGAAACGACTACGACTTCGGATTCCCGAGACTCGTCCGAGCTGCACCCCATAGGCTTAGGGGGTGAGTAAGAACCAACCGGATCAGCCGTCCCCCGAAGCACGTCGCAAACAAGTGATGCTCGGCCTGGCTGTGGGTGCCGTCGTGGGCGTCGGCATCAGCTTGCTCACTCAATTCTGGTTGTGGTTGCCGGCGGGCCTCGCCCTCGGCCTCGCCACGGGCGCGATCATGAAGCCGCCCGCCGAATAGTCCTTCCGGTACGAGCCCGCGCATCGAAACACACACACGAGAGCACACTGATAACGCATGGAAACTACGGTTTTCGAGAGACAACGACCCGCCGCGAAGATCATCGAGGATTCGCTCGCCGAGACCAAGTTCGGCTGCTACTGGATCGAGGACGTCGAGGAGAGCGCGGCGCGCTATCCCGCGCTGACCGGCGACCTGACCGCCGACTACGCCGTCGTGGGCGGCGGCTTCGCCGGGCTCTGGACGGCGATCAAGCTGAAGACCGAGCACCCCGACCGCAAGGTCGTCCTGCTCGAGGGCATGCGGATCGGCTGGGCGGCCTCGGGCCGCAACGGCGGATTCTGCGAGGCCAGCATCACGCACGGAGAGCCCAATGCCGAGGCGCGCTGGCCCGACGAGGTCGACGCGCTCTACCGCCTCGGCCAGGAGAACCTCGACGAGATCGAGCGCTTCGTCACCGAGAACAAGCTGGATGTCGACTTCGAGCGCACCGGTCAGCTCTCCGTCGCGAACGAGGAGTACCAGCTGGAGTACTTCGAGGAATCCGACGAGGATCACATCGTGCTCGACGCCGAGCAGGTCAAGGCCCGCATCAACTCGCCGACCTTCCACGGAGGAGTGTTCTCGCCGAAGGAGAACGCCAACGTGCACCCGGCGAAGCTCGCCGCCGAACTGGCCCGTCACGCCGCGTCCCTCGGCGTCGAGATCTACGAGCAGACCCGCGTCACCGGTCTGAACGGCCGGGCTGACGAGCCGATCGAGCTCGAGACCACGGCCGGCACCGTCTGGGCGAACCAGGTCGCGCTCTGCACCAACGTGTTCCCGTCGCTGCTCAAGCGCTACGCGTTCCACACGATCCCGGTCTACGACTACGTGCTGATGACGGAGCCGCTGAGCGACGAGCAGCTGGCCTCGATCGGCTGGGAAGGCCGCGAAGGCCTCGCGGACAGCGCGAATCAGTTCCATTACTCGCGCCTCACGAAGGACAACCGAATCCTCTGGGGCGGCTATGACGCCGTCTACCACACCGGTGGTCGCATCAAGCCGAAGTACGAGGACCGCATCGAGAGCCACCGCAAGCTGGCGAGCCACTTCTTCACCACCTTCCCGCAGCTGGCAGGCGTGAAGTTCTCGCATCGCTGGGCCGGCGTCATCGACTCGAGCACCCGGTTCTGCGCGTTCTTCGGGCAGGCGCACGGCGGTCGGGTGCAGTACGTCGCGGGCTTCACCGGCCTCGGCGTGGGCGCGACGCACTTCGCCGCAGACGTCATGGTGGATCGTTTCGCGGGACGCACCACCGAGCGCACCGAGCTCGAGATGGTCAAGCAGATGCCACTGCCCTTCCCGCCCGAGCCCGCCGCCGCGATCGGCGTCAACATGTTCCGTTGGTCCTTCGACCGCGCCGACCACAACGGCGGCAAGCGCAACCTGTTCCTCAAGGCGATGGATGCGATCGGATTCGGGTTCGACTCATGAGCGAGCTGCTGCCCGAGGGCGCCAACAGCGTGGTGCACGGCCGCGGCGCGATCGTGCCGCTCGAACCGGTGCCCGCGGATGAGGTCGACGCGGGTTCTCCGCGGCAGGGTCTGCTCGAGCTGGGCTCGATCGGCGGCTGCGACACCGGCATCTGGGAGCTGCGCGACGGATCGACCTTCGACACCGAGGTCGACGAGATCTTCGTCGTGCTCTCCGGCGGCGCAGTCATCGAGCTGCTCGATGAGGGTCGCAGCGTCGAGGTGAAGGCCGGCGACGTGATGCGCCTCACCGCCGGAACCCGCACGCGCTGGGTGGTCGAGGATCACATCCGCAAGGTCTACATCTCCGGCGAGTAGGCACGAGGATGGTCGGGGAGGGGCCGCTGCGTGATCGCAGCGGCCCCTCCCGCTTCGCCGCCCCCAAGCGCTAGAGTCGTTCGCAGTGCCTATCGGCGGTGAAGCCACGTGACTCGGAGGAGAGCGCATGTCCATGACCTGGAAGCAGCACGGAGACGGCCGGAGGGTGCAGCCCGATGCGATCGTCCTCCCGGAGGAGCGCCTGAGCTGGCCGAAGACCATCGGCTTCGGCGCCCAGCACGTCGTCGCCATGTTCGGTGCGACCTTCCTGGTGCCGCTGATCACCGGCTTCCCGCCGACCGCGACACTGTTCTTCTCGGGTCTCGGCACGCTGCTCTTCCTCCTGCTCACGGGCAACCGCCTGCCGAGCTACCTCGGCTCCTCGTTCGCCTTCCTCGCCCCGATCGCAGTCGCGACCGCCGGCTTCGAGAAGGGCGACCCGGCGGGCCTCGCCCGCGCGTCCTTCGCGATCCTGGTGATGGGCGTGCTGCTCGCACTCATCGGCCTGATCGTGCAGCGCTT
>CAMFIY010000285.1 GCA_945952575.1 uncultured Leucobacter sp. | reverse complement strand
ACAGCTCGTCGGCGTCGCGCTCGGATCTGCCATAGCCGGCGTCGCGATCGACGCCATGGGCGCCAACGGCGGCATCCTCATCTCGACGCTGTTCCTCGTCGCGACCGTCATCGCCGCCTCGATCAGCGTGCCCTGGATCCCGGATCTGAAGGGCAAGGATGCCTCCCCGATCCCGGACACGGAACCGATCCAACTGAATCCGTAGCCAGACCCGGGTTTCAGCGACGATATGAACAGTCTGGGAATCGCGGCTCAACCCCTTCCGCAGGAATAGTGCTCCACGGGAAGCTGTGCCAGACTGTCATCAGTCCCTCAACAACGAAGTTCCTAAGGAGTGAGTGATTCATGGGCACTTTTGCCGTCATCAATCCCGCGACGGGCGAGACGCTCGCCGAGTACCCGGACGCCACCGCGGCCGAGATCGAGGACGCTCTCGCCTCGACGCAGCAGACCTACCAGGAGTGGTCGCGCAAGACGACGGTCGCCGAGCGCGCCGCACTGGCCAAGCGCGCCGCGGAGCTGTTCGACGAGCGCAAGGAAGAGCTCGGCGCGATCATCAACCGCGAGATGGGCAAACCCCTCGATCAGTCGATCGGCGAGGCCGAGTTCTCGGGCGCGATCACGGCGGCCTTCGCGGACAACGCCGAGAAGTGGCTGGCTGACGAGCAGCTCGAGGTCGAGGACGGCCTGCGCAGCTTCTTCCGCTTCCAGGGCATCGGCGTGATCCTCGGCATCATGCCGTGGAACTACCCGTACTACCAGGTCGCCCGCTTCGCGGTCCCGAACCTGATCCTCGGCAACACCGTCGTGCTCAAGCACGCCGCCCAGTGCCCCGAGTCGGCGCTCGCGCTGGAGAAGATCTTCCTCGACGCCGGGTTCCCGAAGGGCGCGTACGTCAACGTCTTCGCGACGCACGACCAGCTCGCCGACATCATCGCCGACGACCGCATCCAGGGCGTCTCGCTGACCGGTTCGGAGCGTGCGGGCGCGATCGTCGCCGAGCAGGCGGGCAAGCATCTCAAGAAGTGCGTCCTCGAGCTGGGCGGCTCGGACGTCTTCCTGGTCCTCGACACCGCTGACATCGACAGCGCAGTGGGCTACGCGGTCGGCGGTCGCATGGAGAACACCGGCCAGGCCTGCAACGGCTCGAAGCGCATCGTCGTCATGGACACGGTCTACGACGAGTTCTCGAAGAAGTTCCTCGACGCCATCGCCGGCCAGAGCTACGGAGCCGACTTCGGCCCCCTCTCCTCGGCTCAGGCGACCCAGACCCTCGCCTCGCAGGTGCAGGGCGCCGTCGCTCAGGGTGCGCAGGTGCTCGTCGGCAACGACACCCCCGAGGGCAACGTCTTCACCCCGACCGTCCTCGGCGGCCTGACCCCCTCGATGGACGTCTACAGCCAGGAGCTCTTCGGCCCCGTTGCGCAGCTCTACAAGGTCTCGAGCGACGACGAGGCGATCGCGCTGGCCAACAGCTCGCCCTACGGGCTCGGATCGGTCGTGATCTGCGACGATCTCGATCGCGCGGAGCGCGTCGGCAACCAGCTCGACGTGGGCATGGTCTTCGTGAACGCCTCCGGCCTCGAGGGCGCGGACGTGCCCTTCGGCGGCGTGAAGAAGTCGGGCTACGGGCGTGAGCTCGGCAAGGTCGGCATGCTCGAGTTCGCCAACAAGAAGCTCTTCCGCTTCGCCGGCTGATCCCGCATCGCACGAGAGCGGCTCGGAGCTTCGGCTCCGAGCCGCTCTCGTGTTGTCTCCGGCTGTGCTCGCCGAGCCGACTGAGCACCGCGGGGGCTCCGGAACCGGCGGCTACTCCCCCAGGTGCTTGCGGGCAGAGATAGCCCGATCCGCCTCGCGGCGATCCTGCTGCTCGCGCAGCGTCTGACGCTTGTCGTATTCCTTCTTGCCCTTGGCAAGCGCGATCTCGACCTTGGCGCGACCGTCGAGGAAGTAGAGCTGCAGGGGCACGATCGTCATGCCGCCTTCCCGCGTCTTCTGATACAGCTTGTCGATCTGCTGGCGATGCAGGAGCAGCTTCCGCTTACGACGGGGCGCATGGTTGGTCCAGGATCCGTTGAGGTATTCCGGGATGTAGGCGGCGTCGAGCCAGGCCTCGCCGTGCTCGATGAAGACGTAGCCGTCGACGAGCGACGCACGCCCCATGCGCAGCGATTTCACCTCGCTGCCGGTGAGCACGAGACCCGCCTCGTAGGTGTCGAGGATGTGGTAGTCGTGCCGGGCCTTCTTGTTCGATGCGATCAGCTTCTGACCGGTTTCGCGTGGCATGGCGCACTCCTTTCGCATCCTGGTGCGTGACACTCGCCGCGTGTGACGAACGACCAGCATAGCGCAGGCCCTGCCGCCGCGCGCGGCGAGGCCTCAGACGCGCAGGTAGCGGCTGATCGCGATCTGCGCGGCGATCGCCGAGAGCACGATGCCGACCAGCAGCAGGATCGGCGGCACGACGAGCGATTGCTGCACGGTGATGTAGCTCGTGAACGGCGCGTTCTTGGCCAGGAAGTCCTGGACGAAGAACTTGACGATCGCGACCGACGCCGCGCCTGCGAGCAGCGCACCGATGAGCGCGGAGAGGATTCCCTCGAGCACGAACGGGGTTTGGATGAAGCGGTTCGAGGCGCCGACGAGCCGCATGATGCCGATCTCTCTGCGTCTCGAGAAGGCGGACAGGCGGATCGTCGTCGAGATCAGGAGCATGGCGGCGACGAGCATCAGACCGGCGATCGCGATGGCCGTGTAGCTGGCGACGCCGAGCAGGAGGAAGATCCGATCGAGCAGGCTGCGCTGATCCGACACGCTCTGAACTCCGGGGATGCCGGCGAAGGCCTCCTGGATGATCTGCGAACGGGACGGATCCTTGAGCTTCACCCAGAACGTCTGGTTCAGCTGCTCGGGCTTCGTGATCTCGACGATCGGGTTGCCGGCGAACTGCTTCGTGAACTCCTTGTAGGCCTGATCATGATCGACGAAGAAGAAGTCGTCGATGTAGGGGGCGAGCGTATCGGACTTCAGCGCCGCCTCGACAGCCGCGATCTGGTCTTTGTTCGCGTCCTCGCCCGAACAGGTCGCGCTCTGGTCGAACCCGGTGCAGAGGTAGATCGCCACCTGGGCGCGGTCGTACCAGAAAGTCTTCATCTGCTGCACCTGCAGCTGCATCAGGATCGCCGTGCCCACGAAGGTGAGGGAGACGAAGGTCACGAGGATCACGGAGATCACGACCGAGAGATTGCGGCGCAGACCGTTCCAGACCTCGCCGAGCACCAGCCCAATTCTCATCGCACCGGCCCCACATCCGTATGATCGTCATTCGCCTCGAGGCCGAGTCGCTCGGCGATGCTGCTCTGCGCCTCGGCGAGGCCCAGCGGGTCGGCCGGGTCGATCTGCTCGACCGACGCATCCCGCGCGTCCGGCACCTCCGGCTCCAGGAAGTCCGGAACCTTCGGCGCCGGCGCCCCATCCGGTTCGACGGCCGACGGCGCGCCGGGCTCGGGCAGGACGACGGCTGCGGTCGCTGCCGCCCGCTCCGCATCCGCCGGCGGCGCATCCTCCTGGGCGGTCGGCGCGGAGGCCGCAGGATCCGCGGAGAACTCGTGGGTGAGCGTCGCCCGGACGACCTCCTCGCTCGTGCGCAGCGCCTGAACACCGGCGTCCGTGAGATCCGCCACCGGGATCGACGCCGTCTCGCCGTATCCGCCGCGCTGCTCGTCGCGCACGATGACGCCCTGCGCCAGCTCGATCACGCGCTGCTGCATGATGTCGACGAAGGTCGCCTCGTGCGTCGCCATGACCACGGTGGTGCCGGCTGCGTTGATCGCGCGGAGCAACTGCATGATGCCGAGGCTGGTCGCGGGATCGAGGTTGCCCGTGGGCTCGTCGGCGAGAAGGATCGCGGGCTTGTTCACGATGGCGCGGGCGATCGCGACGCGCTGCTGCTCGCCGCCCGAGAGCTCGTGCGGATAGCGCTTGGCCTTGCCCTCGAGACCGACCATGCGGAGCGTGTCGGGCACCGCCTCCTGGATGAAGCCGCGCGACTTGCCGATGACCTGCAGTGAAAAGGCGACGTTGTCGTAGACGGTCTTGTTGGTCAGCAGGCGGAAATCCTGGAAGACCACACCGAGATTGCGCCTGAAATAGGGCACCTTGCGGTTCGAGATCTTGCTGAGCTCCTGCCCGATCACGTGCACTTCACCGCTCGTGGGCAGATCTTCGCGCAGG
>CAMFIY010000284.1 GCA_945952575.1 uncultured Leucobacter sp. | reverse complement strand
TGCTGAGACACCGCCGCGGGGCTCCGGTCGACGATGTCCGCCAGGTGGTTCACCGAGAGCTCCTCGCCCTGCAGCGCGAGGACGATCCGAATCCGGGTCGCGTCCGCGAGGAGACGGAACACCTCGACCGCGATGTCGACGAAGTCGTTCGCGGGAGTGAGGTCATCAGGAAAAGTATCTACGTGCATACGCAGATACTAATGCAGATTGGGGTTAGTCGAGGCGGAGTGCGGGGTATCCGGAGTAGGCGGCCGCGGCGAGGGTTTGCCAGCGGTTGGCGACGCCGGTGCTGATGCCGGTGAGGTCGGAGAGGGGGCCGGCGGGCATGGTGGCGGCGAGGGCGAGGAGTGCGGCGCCGCGGAGGGAGACGATGCTGCAGCCGAGGGTCTGCAGGTCTTTGACCATCATGCTGTAGTCGGTGTGCGCGCCGGCGCGGAGCTTGGAGGGGAACAGCCAGTCGGAGTCGGTGTCCCAGCGTCGCGGGGCGTCGAGCTGCCGGCGGATCAGGGCGGGGAGCGGGTCGCGGAGCCTCACGGGTGAGGTGCCGATGGTGACGGTCATCTCGTCGCCGGTGTCGGTGATGGCGGTGCGGGTGAGTTTCGCGACGGTGGAGCTGGGGCGTCCGAGGGTGCCGCAGAGCAGGCCGCAGATCCGCGTCCGCAAGGGGATGGTCTCGTCGGTCTCGAAGCGGTGCATCCAGTCCCGGTAGACGGGTATCGGGTAGCTGGTGGAGGGGTCGACCCAGCGGGACGGCGGCGGGCTCATCCGCGTCGCGCGTCCGGTGTCGGCGGCCCAGCGGATGAAGGTGCGGACCTGATCGAGGTGCCGAGGGAACTGTTCTAGGTAGTCCTCGAGGATCGTCTGGGACCCGGTGTGCAGGTCGAGGGCGTTGTCGTGGAGGTAGGTGAGAAACGCCAACGCGATCCGGCAGGAGGAGCGGGCGCGATCGAAGGTGCCGTCACTGAGGCCGTGGCGGGCGATCAGCAGCCGGGGGCGGGCGATGACGGACCATCGGCAGTAGGGGCCGAGGATGCGGGAGATCTCGGCGGGGTGGCCGGTGAGGAACCGGTCGAGCCAGCGTTCGAAGTGCGACCAGGCCTGGTCGCGGGGTGGGAGCACGCCGACGTCGGTGAGGGCGTGACGCATGAGTTCGGCGACTTGGGTGACAGGGTGCTCGTCGAGGTCTTCGTGAGAGATCTCGAGGCGCCCGGTAAGCATGTCGCGGATCAATCGGGCGGAGGCGGAGCGTCGCGGCCATTGGACCATGGATTTCGGCTCGGGGTGGTTCAGGAGCCTGACCCGGAGCGGCTCGAGCACCCCCTGCCGGTCGGGGGTGCCGGCGGCGAAGAGGGCGTCGACGGCGTCGCGGGCGCTGCAGGGATAGCACTTCTTGCCGTGACGGATGTCTTCGATGCCGCAGCTGACGCAGATGAACGGAGATGACCGTCCCGCGCAGGGTGTGCAGGCGAGGGTGCCGTCGTCTGCGACGGATGCGACCAAAGTGACGCGCTGGCATCGGGGGCAGGGTCGGCGCGTGTTGCGGATGACGTTGAAGCAGGGGCTGCAGGTCGCGCCGCCAGTGAACCGCACCCTGACGCGGGCGGTGCGCCCGCAGTGCACGCAGGGTTCGACTTTCCCGGGGGCGCATTCTGGGCAGAGCGGGCCGGCCGCAGTGGTCGTGTGCACCAGGCGTGCGTTGCCGCAGCGGCTGCAGGACTTCTTCGCGTCCGGGAGCCGCCGTCGGCAGTTGTTGCAGAGCGGTTTCCCGCCGCGGCGCAGGCAGACGAGGCGGATCCTGCCGCAGTCGCTGCATTCCTCGGCGCGCAGCACGTCGGTGCAGGGCTTGCAGATGCGCCGATCGTCGGGCCCGCGGCCGATGATCCGTTCTCGTCCGCATCGTTCGCAGACGGGCACCACCACGGCGTGCCCGTTATCGCGAACTCGGCGGAGCAAGCGCTGCACGATCGCGGGCGTCATCCGGTCACCGGCATGGGCGAGGTCGGTGGTGGTCCGGACGTAGCGGGCGATGTGCCCGCGGGTGACGGCGGCGGGCGCGAACTCGACGATGAACTCCGTGAGCGAAGCTTCGCCCATGCTCACCCAGGGTTCGCCCTGCGCGAGGAGATGGTGAACGGTGTCGGGAAGTGCGGTGGTGGGTGGCGAGGTCACTGCTTGTCGGGGCGGACGAGCTTGGCAGGGACCGTCCGCAACGACCCGAGCTCGGTGACCGTTCCGCCGACCACGCGGGTCTGCTTCACGGTGATGTCCTCGAACGTGATGAGGTCGTTGGGGGTGCAGCCGAGGATCACGCAGAGCGCGTCGAGGACTTCCATGTTGAGTCGTTGCGGCGGGCTCGTCACCAGCCGGTAGACCTGCTCTCGGGAGAGGGAGACGCCCTGCTCGGCCAGTAGCGGGCCGAGGTCGGTGGTCTTGAAGATGTCGCGCTCGGCGAGACGCCGACGCAGGTGCCACTCGAACTTGCGGGTCATGCGACGTCCTCCTTCTTTCCGAGCACCCGATCGAGCGCTTCGTGGAACACCCGGTTCTTCCAGTCATCACTGACCGAGGTGTAGATCGCCGTCGTCGACGAGTGATGATGCCCGACCTGCTCCTGAACGAACCTCTCGGCGTAGCCGAACTCGATCAGGTGCGTCACATACGAGTGCCGCAAGCTGTGCAGCGTCAGCATCGGGTCCAAGTCGAGGTCGTCGCGGATCCGCGCGAACCGGACGTCCGCGGTGCGGGTGCTGATCCGGTCGCGGCGCTCGCTCAGCCAAAGCGCCGCGGCGTTGTCCGTCGCGATCCGCGGCCGGACCTCCTCGACCCAGACCTTCAACCCGCGGGTCGCCCACTCGAACTCTGGCAGCGCGAGCATCGTGCGGCGCCGCGGTGGCGAACCTTTCATCGCCTTCCCGTAGCGAACGTGGACCTTCCCGTAAGGGCCCCAGTCGGGCATGTGCGGGTTCGGTCGCAGATCGTTGAGATCGAGCATCACCGCTTCCCGGCGGCGCAGCCCGAACGCGTAGACGGACTTGAAGAGCTGCGCGTCCCTCAGCGCCGGGATCGCCGCCTTCCCGCGGCTCGCGATCAGATCCTCCGCCATCTCATCGGCCCGCGCGAAGAACGCCTCGAGCTCGTCATACCCGAACGGTCGCCGCGATGCGCGCGCTTCGAACTCCGCCAGATGCGAGTGCGTGTTCCACGGGTGGCAGATCTGCGCCGGGACGAGCCCGAACCGCTCGAGGCAGACGTCATGCCAGTCGTAAGTCGGATTGACGAGAAACTCGCAGAACAGCTTCACCATCAGGTGGTAGCCCCGGATCGTGGAATGCGCGACCGGCTGCGGCCGCGACAGCAGCGCAGACGTGAAGTCCTCAACATCCCGCGGACCCCAGTTCCACGGATACTCGCCGGTGAACTCTTGGAACCGTCTCACACCCCACAGCCGCGCCTCAATGGTCGAGGTCGACAGGCCTCGGGACCGCAACGAGATCGCGTACCGATCGAGCATGTCGGTGAACGTGGCCCGCTCGGGGTCGAGTTGCACAACAGGCGCGAGCATCAGCGGGCGCGAAACCATTCACCCTCCAGGGATGCATCAGACGCAACGGAAACGACAGTAAATGTAACACACGGTCAACAGGCGCAACGTCTATTGCGCCTTGCCCCTCAGTTGCATCGGGCGTTACGCCGTGTACGCGGATATCGATGATCTCGCGGCTCGTCAGGCAAAAGCTGGCTCAACGCTGCCCGCGCACAGCCGATCGAGACCGCAATGACCCCGGCTCAAGTCGGCGCCCGACCATCATCAGTAAGCTGGCACGGCTTCGTTTCCGCGCCAGATCAACGATCATGCGCCAACCCGCACAGTTGCAGGAAATGCAACACAGCCCGCTTGTCCCCTCCAGACTCGGCTGGCGCCCCTGCAGAGCGACGACGTCGGGGGCGGTGACGGCGAGTTCGAAGGTCTCCTCGACCGTGATGATCCTCTGCTCTGGTCGGCAGGCGCCGATGAGGGCCGCCAGCATCGTCGTCTTGCCCGCGTGCGTGGCTCCGGACACCAGGACGTTTCGCCCCTCCACCATGGCGTCGCGCAGCATGTCGGCGACCTGCGCGGGCAACGCCCCGGCACCGACGAGGTCGTCCAGCGTCCGCCGCGCGGGCAGGAACTTGCGGATGTTGACGGCGAGGTGTGAGCGCGTGATGTCGGGGATGACGACGTGAAGTCGGCTTCCGTCCGGAAGTGACGCGT
>CAMFIY010000283.1 GCA_945952575.1 uncultured Leucobacter sp. | reverse complement strand
GGTCGGGGGAGCGCGCCGTCCGCGCCGCACGCGAGGCGCTCGACGGGTCCGGTCACGGTCGCGGGTCCGTGCGCTTCCGCTGAGCGGCTCGCGAAGTCCTCGGCGGTAGAATCGTCCTCATGCCTTCCGACCATGCACTCCTCGAGTCCGGCACCGTTATCGATCCCTCACCCGCAGCGCTGCGCGGCGACGGCTCGCCCCGGAGCTACACCGTCCGCACGCTCGGCTGCCAGATGAACGTACACGACTCCGAGCGGCTCTCGGGGTCGCTCGAAGCCGCCGGCTACATCGCCGCGGAGGATCCGGAGCAGGCGGATGTCGTCGTGATCAACACCTGCGCGGTGCGAGAGAACGCGGCGAACAAGCTCTACGGCAACCTCGGGCACCTCGCCGGCGTCAAGCGTCAGCGCGACGGCATGCAGATCGCCGTCGGCGGATGCCTGGCCCAGAAGGACCAGGGAGTGATCGTCGAGAAGGCGCCCTGGGTCGACGTCGTCTTCGGCACGCACAACATGGGTTCCCTCCCGGCGCTGCTCGAACGCGCTCGCCACAATCAGGAAGCGCAGGTCGAGATCCTCGAAGCCCTCGAGGTGTTCCCCTCCACGCTGCCGACCAAACGCGACTCGGCGTCGAGCGGGTGGGTCTCGATCTCGGTGGGCTGCAACAACACCTGTACCTTCTGCATCGTTCCCTCACTGCGCGGCAAGGAGAAGGACCGGCGTCCGGGAGACATCCTCGCCGAAGTGCAGGCGCTCGTCGACGACGGCGCGATCGAGGTGACGCTCCTCGGGCAGAACGTGAACACCTACGGCGTCGAGTTCGGCGACCGCCGGGCCTTCGGCAAGCTGCTGCGCGCCATGGGCGAGATCGAGGGGCTCGAGCGCGTCCGCTTCACGAGCCCGCATCCTGCCGCCTTCACCGAAGACGTCATCTCGGCCATGGCGGAGACGCCGAACGTCATGCCGCAACTGCACATGCCGTTGCAGTCCGGCTCCGACGCCGTGCTCAAGTCGATGCGCCGCTCCTACCGCTCGACCCGGTTCCTCGGCATTCTCGACGCGGTGCGCGAACGGATCCCGCACGCGGCCATCACGACCGACATCATCGTCGGATTCCCAGGCGAGACCGAAGAGGACTTCGCCGAGACGCTGCGCGTCGTCGAGCAGTCCCGCTTCTCCAGCGCATTCACCTTCCAGTACTCGATCCGACCGGGCACGCCTGCTGCGACGATGGACGATCAGATTCCCAAAGAGGTCGTGCAGGAGCGCTACGACCGCCTGCTCGCACTCCAGGAGCGGATCTCGCTCGAGGAGAATCTCGCGCAGATCGGCCGCACCGTCGAAGTGCTCGTCGCCGCCCACGAGGGCAAGAAGGACGACAGCACCCGGCGCCTCTCGGGGCGCGCCCAGGACAACCGTCTGGTGCACTTCTCGGTCCCGACCGAAGGCGAGCTGCCGCGGCCCGGCGACGTGGTCACCGTGCGGATCACGGAGGCGGCACCGCACTTCCTCATCGCCGACCTCCCGGGCCCGATGGCCGGGGATGCCGATGGCGCGGAGGTCTACCGCGTGCGCCGCACGCGGGCGGGAGACGCCTGGGATCGCCGGGAGGCGGCGAGCTGCGGCGTTCCCGCGCCGACCAGCGGAGAGACGCCAGCGGCAGTGAGTCTCGGTCTCCCGACGATACGCCTGCGATGACCGGAACGGTCGCAGCCGCCGATACGCCGCGGCTGTGGGCGCTCGTCGGCGCCACCGGCACAGGGAAGACCGCGCTCTCCCTGGCGCTCGCGGAGCGGCTGCGAGAGACGTCCGGGCGACGCGCCGAGATCGTCAACGCCGACGCGATGCAGCTCTACCGCGGCATGGAGATCGGCACCGCGAAGATCCCGGAGAGGGAACGACGCGGGATCCCGCACCACCTCTTCGACGCCGTGGATCCGGAGCAGGAGGCGACGGTCGCCTGGTACCAGCCGGTGGCCCGCGAGGTCATTGCGCAGATCCTCGACCGCGGGCATCACGCGATCCTGGTCGGCGGGTCGGGACTCTACGTCTCGAGCGCGATCTTCGACTTCCGCTTCCCTCCCCGGGATGCGGCGCTGCGCGCCGAACTCGATGCCGAACTCGAACGGAGCGGCGTCGAACCGCTGCTCGAGCGGCTGCGGGCGGTGGATCCCTCGGCAGCCGCATCGGTGGACGCGCGAAACCCTCGTCGAGTGGTGCGGGCACTCGAGGTCGCGCTCCTGGGCGGCGAGGCGCAGGTCGTGCTGCCGCAGGCGCCGCAGCCATGGCTGCCGGGCACCCGCATCGTCGGCACGGCCGGCGAGCGCACAGAACTCGTCGCGCGGCTCGATCGCCGGGTCGAGGCGATGTGGGCGGATGGTCTGCTCGACGAGGTGCGCGACCTGATCCCGCGCGGGATCGAGCGCGGCAAGACGGCGAGCCGAGCCATCGGCTACGCGCAGGCGCTCGCACAGCTGCGCGGTGAGCTGAGCGAGGCCGCAGCCGTCGCCGAGACGCAGGCGCTCACCCGTCGCTATGCGCGCAGGCAGGTGAGCTGGTTCAAACGCTATCCGGGCGTCGACTGGCTGACGGAACCGGACGTTGCTCGGATCCGGCTCGACTGAGCGATCACTGCGCGAACCGGGATCAAACCCGCCCGTGCAGGCGAGCGTGCAGCCCCCGGATCTCGTCGGCGAGCTCCGGCGCCGGGCCGCTGACGGGCACGCCGGGTGCGATCGTCCGGATGGGCAGAGCCGTGACCGGTGCGGGGCCGACACCCCATTCGGCGAGCCAGGAGCCGAGCTGTTCGGTGCTCGCGGCGTAGACGATGCGGCCGAGCCCGACCCAGCCGTGCGCGGCTGAGCACATCGGGCAGTGCTCGCCCGAGGTGTAGACGGTGCTCGCCGCGCGCTCCGACGGAGTCAGATGGGCAGTCGCCCAGCGTGCGATCTCGAACTCGGGATGACGGGTGGCGTCCCCGTCCTTCACCCGGTTGCGGTCCTCGAAGCGCACGGTTCCGGCCGCATCGACCAGGATCGATCCGAACGGTTCGTCCCCGTCGTCGAGCGCCTCGCGGGCGAGTTCGATACAGCGCCGCAGGTGCGCGAGATCCTGATCGTCGATGTCGCGTTCGGCCCGGAGTGTTTCGCTCATGCGCACACGCTAGCAGTCGCGGTGCCGGGGCCGAGGGGTTTCGCAACGCACCTTAGCGCTGCGATCCGCGGCTCGCCCTGACCGCTCCCAGCACCCCGACGACCACGGCGAAGAACACGCCGGCGATGGGCCAGACGATCCAGGATCGTCCCCAGGCGTTCCCGATGAAACTCCAGGCCAGGAAGATCGCGGTGACCAGCGGCCAGTAGATCCGCGCGACGATCCCGACGAGGCTCGACTCCTCCCGCTCCTCCTGTCGCGAGCGACGGGAGGCGGTGCTGCCCAGCTTCTCGGCTGCGCTGCGCGCCCAGGAGGCCGTGAGCAGGATGAAGAGGCCCGTGGCGACGAGCAGCAGCATCAGGCCGACGCCCAGGGTGCTCCAGAAGTCGTTCTGCGGCGAGTCCTGCGTGAGCAGGGAGAGGCCGATGATCGGAGCCGGAGAGAAGACCCAGAGCAGGATCGCGATCTGGAGTGCGCTGATCCGCCGTGACTCGTGCTGCTGAGCGAGTGCGTCGGCCCAGGCGCTCACCGCCGGATCGGGGCTGAACCGGCCCTCGTTCACGCGGGAGAAGGGGGTGAAGGCGCGTGAGACGCTGAGGATGAGGATGACGCCGGATGCGACGAGCAGCAGCAGCGCGCCGATGCCGAGCGCGCTCGCGCCGCCGGAGGAGAGGGGGATGCGTTCCAGGCCCGCCGCGGTGGACAGCGTGATGAGCGCGATCGGGGAGAGCACGAAGAGCGCGACCGCGGCGCCGAGTCGGAACCGGGTGCGCCGCTGGGCCTCGGCGAAGCCCATCGCCTCGTCCATGGTGATGGGCGGGTGGATCGGGGTGCTCGACGACGGGGCCGAGGGGCTTCCGGACCCGGGTGCGGGAGCGCCGGGGTGGAGCTCGTCGGCGATCCCGAGAGCGGGGGCCAGCTCGTCGAGGTTGCCGAATTCGGTGATGACGCGACCCACCGCCTCGTTCTCCGACATGCCCTGGGCGATGAAGCCGCTGTATGCGTCCGCCATCATCGTCTGAAGCTCGGCCTTCGCTTCGAGCATCCTCGGGGTCGGCGGGTAGGCGCCGAACATCGTCTCCAGGTAGGCGATGATCACGTTC
>CAMFIY010000282.1 GCA_945952575.1 uncultured Leucobacter sp. | reverse complement strand
GAAGAACACCCCCTCGAGCCCGATCTCGGCAGCGCGGTCGAGCACGCCGAAGGGGCCGAGATCAGCGGCGTGCGGGAACTTCCTCCCGCACGCCCCCACCGGTCTCGCGCGACTCACTGCTCCACCGCGCCGATGGTCGCCGCCCAGGGCGTCGACACGAACGCGAATGAGGCGACGGCGCCCGAGATCTTCTTGTTCATGTAGAGGATGTTGGTCTCGTCGACGAGCGGGAGCCAGGGAGTGTTCTCCGTCACGCCGACCTGGGCCTCGGTCACCAGCTTCGCGCGCTCCGCATCGTCGAGAGTGGAGAGCGCCTTGCTCAGACGATCCGCCTCATCCATGAAGTTGATGTAGTTGTAGCCGCCCTCGACTGCGAAAAGGTCATAGATGTCGATCGGGTCCGCGATCTGCCCGTACCAGTCGGTGAGGAAGCCGTCGATGCCCTCGCGCGCCTTCGCGTCGTTGTACAGGTCGCCGAACTTGTCGACCGGGACGATCTTGATGTCGACCTTCAGACCGATGGCCTCGCCGGAGGCCTCGATGAGCGACGCGAGCTGCGAGTGCACGGTGGAGCTGCCGGAGGCGGCGATGGTGACGGTCTTGCCTTCGGCCCCGGCCTCCTTGATCAGCTTCGACGCGCCCTCGATGTCGGCCTTCGGCTCGGGCAGCGCCTCGTAGGCCTGCGCGAAGGTGTCCTTGGCGTAGCCCCAGTAGGCAGGGCCGGTCAGCGCCCGGGCGGGCAGTGCCGTGCCCTGGAACACCGTCTTGGCGATCGCGGAGCGATCCAGGCTCTTCAGCAGGGCGCTGCGCACGCGCGGATCGGCGAACACCCCGTCCTGCGCCGTCGCGACCAGCGAGAAGAACGTCATCGAGCGCCCGAGGAAGACCGAACCGTTCGGATCCTGCTGGAGCTTGGAGAGGCCCGGCGGCGGCGTGTAGAAGTAGGCCCCGTCCATCTCGCCCGAGAGCAGGCTGTTCACGGCCGTCGATTCGTCGGAGACGAAGGAGAAGGTGATCTTCTCGGCCTTGGGCGCGCGGGAGGAATCCCAGTAGTCGTCGTTCTTGCTCAACGTGATCGAGACGCCCGGTTTCCACTCTTCGAATTTGAACGGCCCGGTGCACATAGCGCCGCCCTGCGGGCTGCCGTACTGGTTGCCGACCTTGTCGAGATACGAGGCCTCGCCGACCGCGCCCGCCGCGGAGGACATCGCCTGGATGAAAGTGGCGTCTGGGCGGGTCATCTTGACCGTCACCTCGAGGGGCCCGGAGGCGGTGATCGACTCGACGTTGTCGAAGTACTTCCCGAAGACCGATCCGACCTCCGGGTCCTCGTTGCGCTTGAGGCTCGCGACCACATCGTCCGCGGTCATCGCGTTGCCGTCCCAGAACTTGACGCCCTTGCGCAGCGCGATCACATAGGTCAGGTCGTCCGGAGTCGCGACCCCGGTGGCCAGGTTCGGCTTCACCGTGAAGTCGGGCTCGTAGCGGAACAGCCCCTCGCACATGTTGGCGACGACCGTCGGCTCCGCCCAGTTGTAGGGCCGGGTCCAGTCGATGTTGGAAGGCTCGAAGGGAAGGTTCCACTTGAGATCGTCGATCGCGCCGGCACCTGCGGGAGTGCTGGTCGCGAGCTGATCGAAGTCCAGCGACTTCGGATTTTCGGTCGACTGCTCGGCTGCGGCGCTGCACCCGCTGAGCACCAGGGCCAGGGCGCTGGCTCCGATCAGCACCGTGCGGAACCTGAGGTGGCGGTGATCCATCCTGAACTCCTTCGTCGGTAACGAAGACTCCGATGTCTTCAATAGATAGGGTTATCAGATGTATGTTGTTTAGGGAAGAGCAATATCCGATTCCCCCTACTTCCCTCTCGTTGAGCCGTTTGATCGAGCCGCAAACGGTGCGATCGTCGCATCTGGGCCCATCGTTTTCTCGACTGCCTCTTCACAAAGTCGAGAAACCTCTGATAAGCATACGTTAGCGAAAACCGAGGACAGCGATGGAGTTGCCTCTCCACAACCCGCGGCCGACGGGCCGCGTCCATCGCATCCGCTCGCTTCATCACGAGAGCTAAGGATCACATGGAAGTCGCCAAGTTCATCGCGAGCCGCCTGGCCGGGCTCCTGATCGTGCTGCTGATCGCGAGCATGATCGTCTACGCATCGCTCTATCTCACGCCCGGCGGCCCGCTCTCGTTCCTGATCGGCAGTCGCACGGCCACGCCCGAGCAGGTCGCGGCCATCGTCAAGGAATACCGGCTCGACGACCCGTTCTTCATCCGCTACTTCTCCTGGCTGGGCGACGTGCTGCGCGGCGATCTCGGCATGTCTCTCGTGTACCGGGAACCGGTCTCCTCCCTGGTCTTCCCCCGCCTCGCCACGACCGGCGTCCTGGTCGGATACGCCACCGCACTGATAGTGATCGCGGGAGTCTCGACCGGCCTCGTCTCCACGTTCCGCGGCCGTCGCGCCGCCGGCACCGTCAACGTCTTCAACGTGCTTGCGCTCTCGACGCCGGCGTTCGTCGTCGGCGTGCTCCTCATCATCCTCTTCTCGGTGCAGCTCGGCTGGTTTCCGGTGCACGGCGCCGGCGACGGATTGCTCGACCGGCTCTGGCACCTCACGCTCCCCGCGATCGCAGTCGCGCTCGCGAGCATCGCCTATCTCTCGCGCATCACCCATGCCGCGACCAGCAAGGAACTGCGCAGCGAGCACGTCGAGACGGCGCTCGGTCGCGGCATCCCGCGGCGCCTCGTGGTCTCCAGGCATGTGCTGCGCAACGCGCTCATGCCGATCGTCACCGCTACCGGCCTCACTGCGGCGAGCCTGATCGCCGCGTCGGTGGTCGTCGAGAACCTCTTCGCCCTCGACGGGGTCGGCTCGCTGCTCGTCCGAGCGATCATGCAGCACGACTACTCCGTGGTTCAGGCGGTTGTCCTTCTCATCGTCGCGGCGTTCACCGTCATCAACCTCATCGTCGATCTGGCATACGCGTGGATCGACCCCCGCGTCTCCCTGGGAGGAAAGTCATGACCAGTCGCACCGGGAGCCTGAACACCGGCATCCTCAGCACCCGGATGCCCAATCCGCGGCGCGGCACGCTCAGGCGGCGCCTGGGAACGTCGGGCACGGTCGCGCTCGGCGTGCTGCTCGTGATCCTAATCGCGACCGCGGCAGCGCCCATCATCGCACCGACTCCCGCTAACCGGCCGGACCTGCTCGCGGCGCTGCAGGGTCCGTCGATCCAGCACTGGCTCGGCACCGACGCGCTCGGACGCGATGTGCTCAGCCGCATCATATACGGGGCGCGGCCGACCGTGCTCGGGGCCACTCTCGTCATCGCACTCTCGACGGTGCTGGGCACGGCGATCGCCCTCGCGGTGAGCTGGATCGGCGGCGCCGTCGACAGCGTGGTGCTCCGCGTGCTCGACGTGCTCTTCTCCATCCCCAGCATCGTCCTGGCCCTCACGGCGGTCGCAATCCTCGGCCCCGGGCTGCCCGCCGTGGTCATCGGCCTCACCGTCGCCAACACTCCGTACGTCGCCCGGATCGTCCGCAGTGCCGCCATTCGCGAGCGGCAGCTCCCCTACGTGTCGGCGCTCTGGGTGCAGGGCAAGTCGGGCTTCGCGATCGCGACCCGGCATCTCCTGCCGAACCTCGCCCCGATCGTCGTGGCGCAGTCGGTCTCCGCGCTCGGCTTCGCGGTCATCGACCTCGCCTCGCTCAGCTTCCTCGGCCTGGGCGTGCAACCTCCCACCGCCGACTGGGGCCTGATGGTGCAGGACGGTCTGGCGAGCGCGCTGCGCGGACACCCGACAGAGGCGATCGTGGCGAGCGTCGCGATCATGATCTTCGTCGGCGCGGTGACCGTGCTCGGCGACCGACTCACCGAGGAGAACCGCTATGGGCGCTGAGACGCTGCTGACAATCGAGCAGCTCACCGTCACCGTCCCCGGCCGGTTCGACGGCGACGAGCGCCGGACCGTCGTCCACCGGGTGGATCTGAAGCTGCGCACCGGCGAGGCGTTCGGCCTGGTCGGCGAGTCGGGATCCGGCAAGTCGATGACCGCGCGCTCCGTGATGCGTCTGCTCGCGCCCGGGGTGCGGGCGCAGGGTCGCGTGCTGCTCGGCGACGAGAACGTGCTCGAGATGGACGCCGAGACGCTTCGACGAACCCGGGCGAGGCGCATCGCCATGATCTACCAGGATCCGCGCGCGCACATCAACCCGGTGCGGACGGTCGGCGATTTCCTCACCGAGGGCA
>CAMFIY010000281.1 GCA_945952575.1 uncultured Leucobacter sp. | reverse complement strand
CGATTTGATGGCCGATTCGTAGAGCGCGTCAGGAGCGTTGCCGAAGAGGTCGGCCCGGTTCCGGATGTCGATCGTCTGCTTGCCGTCGAAGGCGAAGGTGGTGAGCGTCAGCTTCACCGTCAGGGTGCCGTTCGCGGCCGCCGCCTTCGTCTTGCCCGAGTTGCTGAGCACGATCTCGATGTCGTCGCCGACGCGGGTCAGCTCGAAGTCGGCCGCAGTGAGCTGCGTCGTGGTGTTGCCGACCTTGTAGTCGCCCGAGACCGTCACGTTGCTCAGATCCGATGCGACGTCGAAGTAGCGGGTGTCGACGTAGTCGACGATCTTCGTGCTCGTCGCCGGCACGCCCGTGCGCGCGCTGTTGACGGTGAAGGTGTAGGGCACCTCCAGCGGCTGGTTCGGCGCGGTGGACAGACGCCCGGGAGCCGTCTTGGCGAATGCGGAGGAGTCGTTCACCGGCTCGCCGCTCGCGTCCGGCACGACGACGTAGCCGTCGACGTTCGGAGTCGTCCAGTTGGAGGAGCCCCAGTTGAACTTCGCGGTGTTGCGCACGAGGTAGCGGTCGCCGCCCTCGACGGTGCCGACGGGGGTCAGGCCCGCGACGGTGTTCAGCTGCGCCTTGGCGGCGATCGTGACGTTCGTCGCAGGGTTCTTGCCCACGTTGACGAGCAGCTTCTGCCCGGTCACGCAATACTTGCCGACGTACTGGTCATCGGCGAAGGCGCTCGCGGTCGCCGGGCACGGGTCGGCCTCGGTCAGCGAGGTGATCGGGCCGCTGCCGCTCACGGACAGGAAGCCCGCGCCGGTCTTCCAGCTCGCCTGGGTGAGCAGGTTGTCCTCGATCACCACGTTGTCGTCGAGGACGAAGTTCGGGCTGTGCCCGTCCCACCGCGCGAGCGACGCGTGCAGCGTGTAGGTGATCTCCTGGGGGTCGAGCAGCGTGCCGTCGGACTGCGCGAGCTTGTTCACCGTGGTGAGGTCGCCGGTCTTGCCGAGGTCGCCGCACGAGACGCAGGGGCCGGCGACGGTGGCGCCGACCTTGACGGTCGCCGTCGCGGTCTTGGAGCCGCCGTAGGTGGCGGTGTTCGTGAGACTGATCTCGTAGCGGCCGGGAGCGCCGGCACGGTTGTCGAAGGCCTGCTGCAGCGCCGCGTCGAGGGCCGCGACGTCGTCCACGCGCACCGTGTAGGTGAGCTTCAGCGACGAGGGGCCCACCAGGGCGCCCTGCACGTGCCCGCTGAAGGATTCGCCGTCCGAGTCGTCCACGACGAAGGTGCGCGGGTTGTCGACCGGGTTGTAGCCGGCGGCGTCCCAGGTGCGCTCGGTGCCGGTGACGACGACAGGCTGCTGCGCGTAGCCGAGACCGGCCGGAAGCAGGTCCGAGACGGTGTAGCCGTCGGGCAGCGTTGCGCCCTCGGGGGTGTTGATGGTGAGCGTGTAGTCGAGATCCTTGCCCGTGATCGCGGGGTTGAGCCCGAGGTAGTTGCCGTCCGCGTCCTTCAGCACGTAGCTGTCGAGGTTGGTCGGGTTGACCGCCTTGGCGTAGCCCTCCTGGACGTTCTGCTTCTGGTCGCCGTTCTTCACGAAGACCACCGGCACGGTGTGATCGGTGCCGTCGTTCCACTTCACCTCGCCCGGCCCGGACGTGCTGATCGGGGACACGACGAGGTCGAGGTCGAGGATGCCCTGCGCGATGTCGGGCCAGGGATCCTTGAACTTCACCTTGACGCCGTTCGCCGTCGGGGTGATGGACTCGACCGCCTCGTTGTTCGGGAAGGTGTTCGACACGGTCACCCCCGGCGCGAGGGTGATCTCCACCTCCTGCCCGACCGCGGCCGCGGTGTACTGCATGCGCAGCTTGAGCACGTCGCCCTCGCGCACCTCGGCGCCCGGTTGCAGCGGGCTGCCGTTCTGGAGCACGGTGGTCGTCACGCCCGGGACGGCGTTCGCGGTCGGCGCGATGAGCAGGATCGAAGCGGCCGCGAGCAGGAACGCGAGCAGGATCGAGACGCCCCGGCGCAGGGCGTTGCGCTGCGGCGGAGCGGGTGTGAAGGCGTGGCTGGACAAAGGTTCCCCCCGGGATTCGATCGGCGCGACGCTCGGAGGAGCCGGCGCTGACCCCCGCGCTGCCGACCCCCGAGCGGGCGAATCGTTGCTGATTGCACGTCGGACCCAGCAATGATGCGCAGAATGTTGGATCCCAGGCACGCGATTCGGGTGGGTTTCACCCTGATTTTCACCCTGAGGCCCTAAACCGTACCACCGGGGTGACCCCGGCTCTCACCCCGGCCCGCGGCTCAGAGATCGAGGATGCCGAGCTCCCGGGCCACCGTCAGCGCCGCCCGCCGGGAGGAGACGCCGAGCTTGCGATAGATGCTCCGCAGCTGGCTCTTCACCGTGTTCGGGGAGACGACCAGGGCGTCCGCGATCTCGCGCGCGCCGTCATGCGAGACGAGCGCCCGGAGCACGATGCGTTCGCGCGCGGTCAGGTCGGCGGAGGCGAGGCCGGCGGATCGCGCGTCCGAGAGCGGCACGTCGAGATAGCGCTGCAGGCCCGCGGACTCCCGCTCGCGGGCGAGCTCCCACAGCGCGCGCCGGTCGCGCGGCGGGAGCAGGGCGACGTGCATGCGCGGTCCGTACGTCTCCCACGCGACCGCCGCGGCGCCGAGCCGCTCCCATGCCGCGGCGCGCTCACCGCTCCTGAGCGCCGCGACGGCGCCGACGGTCTGCGCCTCGGCGAGTGAGCGGATGGTGTGGCCGGGGAGCCCGATCAGCGCTTCGGCCCGGCGCCCGGCCTCCGCTTCGCGGCCGGAGCCCAGGAGCAGCGCGATCCGGGCCGCTGCGAGGTGCGGGCTGCCCTCGGGCTGGTGCTCGAGGAGCTCCGCGGCCGCGCGCTGATCGCCCCCGCCGATCAGCGCCAGCGCCAGGTTCGCGTGCAGCCGTTCGGTGGCGACGTTGTCGCCGACGCCCGGGGGCGGGAACGATGCCGAGAGCTCCCGGATCACGCGTCTCGCCTCCGCGAGCCCCTGCCCGAGTCCGTGCCGCGCCGAGACCGAGATGCCCGTGAGGAAGGGCCAGAACTCAGCGGTGGGCATGTAGGACTCGGCATCGCGCGCCACCTCCGCGGCCGCCGCGAAGTCGAGCTCGTCGAGACGGTAGTAGCCGTCGGCGACGAGTCCGGGGCCGTTCATGAAGGATTGACGGAACTCCGCCGGCCAGGCCCCGGTGTCGATCGCTGCGGACAGCGCCCTCGCCCGTCTCAGATCGCCGGCGAACGCGCGGAAGCCCGCCGCATAGACCATGGAGTAGTCCTGCGTCGTGCGGGTGGGGCAGAGCGCGACGGAGCAGTCGATCGTCTCGATCGCCTCATCGATCCGGCCGCCCTGGAAGAGCGAGTATCCGAGCTGCCGCAGGATCGTGCCGACGTGCTCGCCGAACGGTGCGACCAGCTCGGGCGGGAGCTCGCTCGCCGCCCGGACCACCTCGTGGCTCGCGTCCCCCGAGTCGCGGAACCGGAGGGCCAGCCGACAGCAGACCGCGCGCATCGCCGCGAGCGAGAAGGCGTCGATCGTCGGCTCGATGTAGGTGTGCCGCGGGATCGCGCGCAGGGCGATCTCCGCCACGCGCGGCCCCTGACTGCGCATGGCCGTGTTCGAGAGGAGCGCGAGGGAGAGCCCGAAGGCGAGCATGGGGTAGTCGGGCAGCACCGACTCCGGCACCCGCTGGAGCGTCGAGAGGAACCGGTCGGAGGTGTAGCCGTCGGGGTTGCCGATGACCAGCGAGACGAAGACCCGGTCGGCGAGCTCGTAGTCCTCGCCGTCGATCGCGAACTGCAGCGCCTGCTCGACGACCTCCTCGTTCTCGAGCAGCCAGACCGCGGTCGCGACGCAGGATCGCCGGAAGCGCTCGGGATCCTGGGCGGCGCGGGCGCGGAAGGTGTCGCGGATGGTCTCGACGTACTGGAAGACCTGGCGTCCCCGGGCGTACGGGATCCAGCGCCCGAAGCCGTTGCGCTCGAGCATGTCGAGCAGTTCGACGGTGTTCGGGTTGTCGCTGAGCAGGCGGCCGAGCTCCACGTCGACATAGGGCGGGACGCTCGTGCCGGTCACGAAGCGCACGGCCTCCGGGCCGGGCAGCAGCGACTCCAGCCGGGCCGCGACGACCTCGTTCCACTCGGGCGAGTCGACGCGCGGGATCCGGCCGAGCTGCGAGAGCGTCAGCACTGCCGCGCGAACGGCGAGGGCGAAGCCATGGGTGGCCTGCGCGACGGAGGCGGCGAGCCGCGGATCGTCGTACTCCTGTCGAGATAGGATCTGGCCTTTGGT
>CAMFIY010000280.1 GCA_945952575.1 uncultured Leucobacter sp. | reverse complement strand
CGAGATTCATGAGCGTCTCGTGGGCTCGGAGATGTGTATAAGAGACAGGATCTGGACCCGGTGGAGATGCCGCGGCGGATCGCCGCGCTGGCCGACTCGCCCGACCCGGAGACCCGGCTGCTCGGCACCCTGTTCGGCGGGCTGCTCGCGGAGAACGGCGGCGCCACCCGCGATGCGCAGGAATCGGCGCGACTCGCCTGGGCGCTGTCCCGCGAACTGGAGGAGTCGTGGCTCGGCGCGATGGCCGCGAGCTCGGCCGCTCAGCTCGCGAACCAGTCGGCGCGGCCCGCCGAGGCGCTCGACTGGCTCGACCGCGCGATCGATGAACTGGAGGCCTTCGACGCGCAGGACGAGCTCCGGGAGCGCAACTGGCTGCGCGGGGCCGCGCTCGTCTCGCTCGGCCGCACGCTCGAGGCCCGGAGCCTGTTCGAGCGCCTCACCGCCGAGACGGAGCTCAGGTCCGACGGCCGGGAGCACTCGTCGATCGGGTGGTTCGGGCTGGCCGAGATCGCGCGCATCGACGGGGACGCGGCCGCGGCCGTCGACTGCTTCGAGCGCTCGCTCGCCGAGTTCTCCCAGCTCGATCGGCGCGCGTCGCCCTGGTACCTCATCACGCTCGCGGGATACGTGTCCGCCGCGGCGATGGACGGCCTGCTGCCGGATGCCACGGTCTCCGATCTCGCCCGCCGGCTGCGCACGCGCGCGCTCGCCACGCATCGCGTCCAGCCCCTCTTCGTCGATCGGCCGGTGCTCGGCACCATCCTCGCGGGGTGGTCGGGCTGGGCCGTGACCGTCGAGAAGCTGCGGAATCGGGCCCTCGAGGCGCTCGTGCTCGCCGAGGCGCTGGCGGCCCGGCAGGATCTGCCGAGCCTGAGTCTCTCGGCCCACCTGGCGCACGCGACGGCGATTGCCGGATCCCCGGCCGTCGAGCGCGCCCGCCTCCGGGTCGCGGAGCTCCCGGACGAGCAGCGGGTGCCGCGGGCACTCGAGGTGCTCGCGGCACCCGCCGGGGCGCGCCGCTGAGGGGGCCGGTCAGGCCTTGCGCATGTAGGCGCGAACCGTCAGCGGCGCGAACACCGCGACGATGACCGCGGCGCCGAGGAGCGAGAGCCAGAGGTCCGCGCCGATCACGCCCTGGTTGGCGAGCTCCCGCACCGCGGTGATCAGGTGCGAGACGGGGTTGATGTTCGCGAACCACTGGAGCCAGCCGGGCAGCGTGTCGGCGGGCACGAAGGCGTTCGAGAGGAAGGTCAGCGGGAAGAGCACCAGCATCGAGATGCCCTGCACGCTCGACGCCGTCCGGGCGATGACGCCGAAGAAGGCGAAGATCCAGCTGATCGCCCAGGAGCAGGCGATCACCAGCAGCCCGGCGGTGACGACGTTGCCGATCCCGCCGCCCGGACGGTAGCCCATGAGGAAGCCGACCACGAAGGTCATCGTCGTCGCGATCGTGTAGCGCACGGTGTCCGCGAGCAGCGCTCCCGACAGCGGGGCGATGCGAGCGATGGGAAGGGAACGGAAGCGGTCGAACACGCCCTTGTCCATGTCCTCGCGCAGCTGGGTGCCGGTCACGACAGATCCGGTGATGACGGTCTGGACCAGGATGCCGGGGATCAGTGCCGGGAGGTAGGTCTGCACGTCCCCGGCGATCGCCCCGCCGAAGATGTAGGCGAACATCAGCGTGAAGACGATCGGCTGGATCGTCACGTCGACGAGCTGCTCCGGCGTGCGCCGGATCTTCACGAGGCCGCGGTAGGCCATGGTCAGCGTGTTGCGCACCGACTGGCCGAGGCTCGCGCGCCCCCGCAGCCGGCGCTGATCGGCGGGGAGGATGGTGGTGAGTGCTGCGGTGGTCATGCCGCGACCTCCAGTTCTGCGGTCTCTGCGGGATGCTCCGGAGCGCCCTGCCCCGAGGCGTCGTGCCCGGTGATGGTGAGGAACACCTCGTCGAGGGTCGGCTTCTGCACGCTCATCTCGACGAGGCGGATGCCCTCCCCGCGCAGGGCGATGAGGAGGTCGGTGACGCGGTCCGCGTCGGTCATGGGCGCGGAGATCCGCGACCCCTCGGGAGACCGGGTGCCCGGCACGCCGAGGACGCGCTCGATCAGGCGGAGAGCCGTCTCGGTGGTCGCCTCCTCGACGGCATCGGAGCCGGCCGCGGCGGCGAGCCGCAGTTGCAGGGAGGAGGTGCCGATCGAGGACTTCAATTGATCCGCGGTGCCCTCCGCCACGACCCGGCCGCGGTCGATCACCGCGATGCGGTCCGCGAGCTGGTCGGCCTCGTCCAGGTACTGGGTGGTGAGCAGGACCGTCGAGCCGGTGCGGACGAGCTCGCGGATCGTGTCCCACATCTGGCCGCGCGTGCGGGGATCCAGGCCGGTGGTCGGCTCGTCGAGGAAGATGAGCGGCGGCTGCGCGATGAGCGAGGCCGCGAGGTCGAGGCGGCGCCGCATCCCGCCGGAGAACTTCGCCAGCGGCCGCCGCGCGGCGTCGCTCAGCCCGAATCGCTCGAGCAGCTCGGTGGTCTTGCGCCTCGCCTCGCTGCTCGAGAGCCCGAGCAGCCGCGCGAAGATGACCAGGTTCTCGGTGGCCGAGAGCGTCTCGTCGACGCTCGCGTACTGCCCGGTGACGCCGATGAGCTGACGCACCACGTGCGGCTCTTTGACGACGTCGTGCCCGAAGATCCTCCCGCGGCCCGCGTCCGGGCGCAGCAGGGTCGCGAGCATGCTGATGGTGGTGGTCTTGCCGGCGCCGTTCGGGCCGAGGACGCCGTAGACGGAACCGGTCGCGACCCGGAGGTCGACGCCGTCGACCGCTCGGTTCTCACCGAATGCCTTGACGAGTCCATCGGCCTCGACGGCCCATTCGTTTCGTGTTGCTGTCATGCCCCCAGCATCGCCGGGGCCGCTGTCACGCCGCTGTCGTCGCGCTGTCCTCCGCTGCCGCGGCTCGGCGAACCGCCGCCGGCCTCACTCGGCCTGCGCCGCAGAGGCGAGGTAGGCCGCCCTGCCCCGGTCGATGCTCGCGCCCTTCACCATGCAGTAGGCCCACAGTGCGGTGAAGATCGCGCCGACCAGAATGGCCATGGGCAGCACGATCCCGCTCAGCAGCATCAGGGCGTGCACCGCCCAGCCGATTGCGATCCCGACCCTGCCCATGCGCATGGTCGCGAGTGCGACGATGATCACGGCGCACAGTCCGAGACCGCCCCAGATCCCGAGTTCGGCGGGCTTCAGTATCCCGAGTCCGAACACGGTCATCCCGATCAGGAAGACGACGATCAGCTCGAAGCCGAGGACGATCGAGGCGAGGGCCCGCTGCGTTCTCGCACCCGGATCATCGCCTGCGCCTCGCGCTCCGGCCACGCGCATCGCCGAATTGTGCGCAAGCGTCTCGGAGGGCGAGAGCTGCAGCTCGTCGGCGCCTCCTCCTTCGACGGGCTCCGGGATCCGGGCGTTCATGCCGCCCCCCAGCCCTCGGCCCGCGAAAGAGCGATAGCCTCCCCGGCGAGCAGCACGGAACCGACCACGAGAACGGCGCGCTGCCTGTCCCTGACGGCCCACTCCCGCGCCACCTCGAGCGCCTCGGCGAGGCTTCCGGCAGCTTCGACGGGCACGCCGTCGAAGGCGGCCTCGGCGATCTCCGCGAGCTCGTCGCTCGGGAGGCTTCGCGGAGAGTCGACGGGCACGGCGTACACGACATCCGCGATCGGCGAGAGCGCTTCGAAGACGCCCATCGTGTCCTTCTCGGCGAGCGATCCGACGATCAGGGCGAGTTCCGAGAAGGTGAACGACTCGGCGACCGCCCTGGCGAGCGCCTCGGCCCCGTGCGGATTGTGCGCCGCGTCGACGTAGACCGACGGCTCGGTGCCGATGAGGTGCAGGCGGCCCGGAGAGGTCAGCTGACCGAGCCCCTCGTCGAGGACCTCCTCCGGAATCGGGCGTTCCCCGCCGAGGAACGCCTCGACGGCGGCCATCGCGGCCTGATGGTGGCCGAACAACGGCACGAACGCGGGATCGTAGACGTGCCCGTGGAAGCCGCGCACATCGATCTGACGCCCGCCGACGGCGAGGCGATCGTCGAGCAGGGCGAAATCACGGCCCGAGACGAGGAGCTGGGCGCCTTCGTTCTCGGCGGCCTCGATGATCTCCGCGAGCGCCTCGGGCTGCTGCACCGCGGTCACGACGCGTGCGCCGGGCTTGATGATGCCCGCCTTGGTGCGGGCGATCGTAGCCACATCCGGTCCGAGGATCGCCATGTGATCCAGATCGATCGGCGTCAGAACAGCGATCTCGGCGTCGGCGACGTTCGTGGCGTCCCACTCGCCGC
>CAMFIY010000279.1 GCA_945952575.1 uncultured Leucobacter sp. | reverse complement strand
GGTCCCCAGCTGGATGCGCGGATCGATCAGGGTGTAGAGGAAGTCGACGATCGCGTTGATCACGACGAAGGCCACGACCATGACGAGCACGACCGCCTGCACGACGGCGAAGTCGCGCTGCATGATTGCACGGACCAGCAGTGAGCCGAGCCCGTCGAGCGCGAAGACGCTCTCCACCACCACGGCGCCCGCGATGAGCGTCGCGACGGTGAGCCCGAGCACGGTGGTGATCGGGATCAGCGCGTTGCGCAGGACGTGGCGGCGGATGATGATGCCCTGGCGCAGGCCCCGGGCGACGGCGGTCTGCACGTGCTCACGCCCCTCCTCCTCGAGCACCGAGGCGCGGGTGATGCGTGCGAGGTAGGCCGCGCTGCCGACGGCGAGCGCGAGCGCCGGCAGGGCGAGGTGCCAGAGCGTGTCGATCCCGCCCCCGCCGCTGCCGTTGGTCGGGAACCATCCGGCCGCGACCGCGAAGACGCTGATCAGCGCGACGCCGATGACGAACGTCGGCGTCGCGAGGCCGAGGGTCGCGAGCGTCGTGACGATCTGATCGGTCCACCCGCCCTTGAGCGAGGCCAGCAGGCCGAGGCCGATGCCGACCACCGCGATCAACAGCGTCGCGAGGGCGATCAGCCCGACCGTGGTGCCGACGCGGCCGCCGATGAGATCGGTGACCGACTGCCGGTAGACGATCGAATCGCCGAGGTTTCCCTGGAAGACGTCGCCCAGCCAGGCGAAGTAGCGCACGATGAACGGGTCGTTCAGGTGGTACTGCGCCGTCACCGCGGCGATCTGCTCGGGGGTCCCGCCCCGGGGCCCGAGCACGAAGCTGAGCGGGCTCCCGGGTGCGAGATACATCATCCCGAAGACGAGGAACGAGGTGACGAGCAGGACGAGCAGCAGCCCGCCCGCCCGCCGCAGCAGGAATGCCGGGATCGACATCTCGCCCTACTTCACCCCGCCGATGCCGGCAGCCCACGGGTAGGAGAGGTAGGCGATCGAGGGCACGGCGCCCGAGATCTTGCTGCTCTGCACGAGGATGGTCGGCATGTAGGTGAGCGGGGTCCAGGGCAGATCCTGCGTGACCTTGGCCTGGATCTCGATCGTGGTCTTGGCGCGCTCGGCGTCGTCGAGCGTCGCACGCGCCTGATCGATCAGATCGGAGACCCCGGTGTAGCCGCCGAAGTTGCTCTGACCGCCCTTCGAGAAGACCTGGTAGACATCCAGCGGATCCGTCACGTTGCCGTACCACGTGGTGAAGAAGGCGTCGAGGCCCTCGCGCGCCTTCGGGTCGTAGTAGATGTTGCCGAACTGCTCGACCGGGATGACCTTGGTCTTGATCTTCAGGCCGATCGACTCGCCGGCGGCCTGGATCAGGTTCGCGGTCTGCTCGTGCACGGCCGAGGAGCCCTGGATAGCGATGGTGATCTCCTGCGAGGTGTCGATGCCCTCGAGCAGCTGCTTCGCGGCAGCCGGATCCGACTTGGTGCCGAACTCCTTGAAGGCCGGCTCGAAGAGGGCCCGCTGATCACCCCAGTAGTCCGGCCCGGCGAGGGTCGGCGCAGGGATCGCAGCGCCCTGGAACACCACGTCGGCGATGCCCTGGCGGTCGATGGCCGCGAGCAGTGCCTGGCGCACCTTGGGGTCAGAGAAGGGCCCCTCGGGGTTCGCACCGGCGAGGGTGAAGAAGACGAACGACTTGCCGTAGGTGGTCTGCACCGTCTTGCTGTCGGTCAGCTGGTTCAGGCCGGTGGGCGGGAGGTAGAAGAACTGGCCGTCGACATCGCCCGAGCGCAGCGCGTTGACCGCGGTCGTCTCGTCGGCGATGAAGCTGAAGGAGAGCTTCTCGACCTTCGGGATCAGATCCGTGTCCCAGTAGTCGGCGTTCTTCACGATGTCGATGGACTTGCCGGCCGCCCAGTTGTCCAGCTTGAAGGGGCCGGTGCACATGAGGCCGCCCTTCGGAGTGCCGAACTGCTCGCCGGCCTTCTTGGCGTAGGAGGCCTTCACGATGGCTCCGGCCGCGGTCGACATGGCCTGGCCGAAGAGGGCGTCGGGCTTGCTGAGGTGGACGGTGACTTCCCGCGCGCCGGTCTGCTCGACCGACTTCACGCTCGTGAAGTACTCCGAGTAGTAGGAGTCGGCGTTGTTCGCGCCGCTCTGCCGGTCGATCGAGTAGACGACGTCGGCGGGGGTGAGCGGGCTGCCGTCCCAGAACTTCACGCCGTCGCGGAGCGTGTAGACCAGCGTCGTGTCGTCCGGGGTCTCGACCTTCTCGGCGAGCCCGGGGCTCGTCGTGAGATCCGGGTTCATGCGCAGCAGTCCCTCGCAGAGGTTCGCGTCCACCGTGTTCTCGGCGTAGTTGAAGGTCAGCATCGGGTCGAGCGAGAGCGGCTCGTAGGGCAGGTTCCAGTTGACCTGGGCGACGGACTCGGTGCCCGGCGCGGTGGTCGTGGCGAGGTTGTTCAGGTCGACGCCGAGGCCGCCCTTCGCACCGCCGCCGGTCGTGCCGCCGCCTCCGGCGCACGAGGTGAGCGCGAGCGCCGCGACTGCCGCGGCGCCGAGGAGGGCGAGTGGTCGCTTGGACATGGGAAACTCCTTCGTTTCGAGGATTCGGGATGTCGGGGTGTCGGTTGAGGGGTGCTTCGGGAGTCGGTCGGGATCAGGCGTGCGCGGCGCGGACGTCGACGCCGTCGCGGATGACGCGCAGCGGCGCCGGTCGGTCGGTGACGAGCTCGGCGAGATTCGCTGCGGCGAACTCCAGCCGCGTGTCGCTCTCGGGGCCGGACCAGTCGGCGATCTCGGGAACGCCGAGCAGTTCGCCGCCGACGGTCGAGGCGATGCGGAACGCGCGCTCGAGCTCGGCATCGGTGATGGCGCCGGTCCGGTAGGCGAGGAGATGCGTGCGGTCGACCATGCTGCCGTTGCCGAACGGGCTCCAAGCGTCGCGGACCCCGTCGGAGCCGAGCACGAGGCGCACCCCGTGCCGCTCGAACAGGTCGAGGTCGGGCACCGGGTCGGGGCCGAGTGCGCAGGTCGCGATCCAGACGCCCGCCTCGGCGACCGCGTCGAGGGTGCGTCCGAGACTCGGCAGCGAGGTGTCGCAGAGCGCGAAGGCGTGGCCGATGGTGACGCGGCCCTGACGCCCGCCCGCGACCGTGCGCTCGGCGATCTCGCGGATCTGAGCGAGGCCGTCCTCGCCCCCGTCGTGCAGGTGGATGTCGATGTCGCGGCCGCGGCGATCCGCAAGGCCGAAGACGGCGTCGAGGTGGCCGTGCAGGTCGCCCTCGAGCCCGGCGGGATCGATCCCGCCGACCAGGTCGGCGCCGGCGTCGAGGGCCGCTTCCATCACCTCGAGCGTGCCGGGGTTCGTCAGCAGGCCGAACTGCGGGAAGGCGACGATCTGCACGGTGAGCCCGGGGGCGAGCCGGTCGGCCGCCGCACGCACGCCCTCGACGTTCGCCGTGCCGAGCTCCGACGAGACGTCGACATGGGCCCGCATGGCGAGCGTGCCGTTCGCGAGGGCGTTGGAGAGGAGGCGGTGGCTCCGCTCCTCGACGCTCTCGGTGAAGGAGAACTGCGTCTGCAGATCGTTCTCGCTCCAGTCCTGCAGGGTGACCGCCCAGGCGCCGCCCCAGCTCGACTTGTCGGGGTGGATGTGCGCGTCGACCAAGCCGGGGGTGCGCAGTCCGGGGTGCTGGCTGTCTGCAGTCATCGCTGGGCCTTTCGTGGTCATTAGATTCGCGGGCGAGATCTTTACCCATCAAATCATCTGACATATGATAACCATACGGACACCGAAAAGTGCAAGGATACAGACGTGAAGCAAATTCAGCGCCGCTCGCTCGTCGACACCGTGGTCGATCAGCTGAAGCGCGAGATCACCGAGCAGAACTGGCGCGTCGGGGATCGCATCCCCTCAGAAGCCGAACTGACTGCCGCACTCGGAGTCAGCCGGCCCTCGGTGCGCGAGGGCGTGCGCTCCCTCGTGCAGCTCGGGCTGCTCGAGACCCGTCAGGGCGACGGCACCTACGTCGTCGCCGACGATCCCACCCAGGTCGCCCTGCGGCGTGCCATCCACGCGGCCGACAGCCGAGAGGTGATCCGCGTGCGTCGCGCCCTCGACGCCCTCGCCGCACGCGAGGCGGCGACGGCGCGCACCGAGGAGGACCTCGCCAGGCTGACGCGTCACCTCGACGATCGCCGGACCGCGATCGCCGCGGGCAACATCACCGGCTTCACCGAGGCCGACGTCGCGTTCCATCTCTCCATCGCCAGCGTGTCGGGCAATCGCCTGCTGGGCGACATCTACGCGAGCTTCGACGCTTCGCTGCGCGAGTCCATCAC
>CAMFIY010000278.1 GCA_945952575.1 uncultured Leucobacter sp. | reverse complement strand
CGCGAGGAAGGCCGCGAGGACCGCGGCCGCACCTGCGAACCCGAGGGTGCCGCCGAGCACCCCCGCGGCCCCGACGCCTCCCCGATGCGCGAAACACCATCCCGAGCGCGCGGCGAGCACCGCGGTGAGGACGGTGATCCCCAGCGGTGCGAGCGACACTGCGAAACCGAGCGGCTGCGACCCGAGCCCGAGCGCGAGCACGTCCTCGACGCTCAAGCCGAAATGCAGCGGAACGAAATGCGCGAGCATCCAGCCGCCGGACGAGGCGACGAGCACCTCGCCCGGTTCGGCCGACATGTCGAAGGTGAGCCACCACACCAGCACCGACGGCACGGCGACCACCGCGAACCCGGCGAGGGCCACGGCGGCGGCTTCGATCGCGGCGATCAACGCGGTCAGTACTGCTCTCATCGCATCCAGGCTATCGAGCACCGCTGACAACCCGGACCCGGCGCGCGGCCCGAGGATAGGGTGAGAGGATGAGCGCTCCCACGGACCCGCGTCGCGATCCGCAGCCGCGCGCCACACACCCCGGGTCCGGCCGCGTGGTGGTCGGCGGCGCCGGCGGTTTCATCGGGCAGCATCTGGTCCGGCGGTATCGTCGGGAGGGGCGGGAAGTCCTCACGATCGGCCGCTCGGGGGCGGATCTGCGCTGGGGCGACCGCCCGGGCATCAGCGAGGCGGTCGACGGTGCGACGTTGGTCGTGGGTCTGGCCGGGAAGAGCGTCAACTGCCGCTACGGTCCGGCGAACCGAGCCGAGATCCTCGGCTCGCGGCTCGACACCACCCGGCAGATCGCCGAAGCCATCGCGGTCGCGGCCGCTCCCCCGCCGCTCTGGATCAACGCGTCGACGGCCACCATCTACCGGCACGCCGAGGATCGCGCGATGGACGAGGCGGGCGGAGAGATCGGCACCGGATTCTCCGTCGACGTCGCCACGCAATGGGAGGCGGCGCTTTTCGCGGCGGACCTCCCCGAGACGCGTCGCGTCGCCCTCAGGACCGCGATCGTGCTGGGCGCCGGCGGAGTTCTCGGGCCGATCCGCAGGCTCGCTCGACTCGGGCTCGGCGGACCGCAGTACGACGGACGCTGGCCGATCGGCCGAGCACGCCGGGAGGCCGGCACCGCGCACGAATTCGGCGCCCCGCGAGGCACCCAGCGCTTCAGCTGGATACACATCGACGACATCACGGGGATCGTCGACTTCCTCGAACAGCATCCCGAGATCGACGGAGCCGTCAACGCGAGTGCGCCGAACCCCGTCGACAACCGCACCCTCATGGCCGAGGTCCGGCGGATCCTCGGCGTGCGGATCGGGCCGCCGACGCCGCGCTGGATGCTGGAGCTCGGGGCGATCGCGATCCGGACGGAGACCGAACTCGTGTTGAAGAGCCGTTGGGTTCTGCCGGGTCGGCTGCAGGCCGCCGGCTACGAGTTCGTCCACCCCGAACTGCGCCCCGCTCTGCGCGACGCGTTCGGACGCTGACCGCCGCTACCAGGCGGTCGAAATCGCGCGGTGCGCCTCGAAGAGCGGGATCGTGCTGCCCTCCGGAGCGCGGCCGAAGCCACACTCCGTGGCGACGCCGAAGCCGCGTCCGGCGTGGCGCCGTGCTGCGCCGATCCGCCGCTCCGCGCCCGCAGCGCCGTCCTCGCGGTGCACGAGACCGAGATACAGTTCCGTCTCCTCCGGCAGTGCGAGGTCGCCCAACGGGGCGAAGTACTCGTCGTCGTCCCGCTCGATCGGCACCGGCAGGTGCAGCCAGCCGAGCGGGCGGTCCGCTGCCTCGACCACCAGGTTCGCGAAGCGGACGAGGTTCCCCGTGTCGCGCGGCTCGACGAAATGCTTCTCGGCGACGTCGCCGTAGCAGAGGTGCACGCCGACCTCGACGTCGGCCGGCACCCGATCGATCTGGCGCGCCAGCCGCTCGCTCGTGCCCGCCCAGACGTCATCGAACCATTCGTATCGGTCGCCGGTATACGCCGTGAGACCCTCGAGCATCGCGAACTCGAGCGCCGCGTCCCATTGGATCGCGAGTTGGCCGTGCGGGATGGCATCGAGGATCTCTTGCAGCTCTGCGGCGAGCGCGGCCTCGTAGACGGGCTCGAAGGCCGGGCGATCCGGCCCGAACACGAAGCTGCCGACCACGCCGAGCGGGGTCGGCAGCGAGACCTGGAATCGGGTGCCGGCGGGCACGACGCCCTCGTCCTTGAGCCGCGAGAACACCTTCCAAGAGGCGCGTGCGGCTTCGGCATAGCCGAGCGGCGGCAGCTCGAGATCCTCGGCCCGCACCCCCTCGGTCAGCCGAACCGGCCGCATGTCGAGCATGCGGAGCGGGATCGGCGTATCTCCGACGCGCTCGATGCCCTCGGCCGCCCCGAGGCGATCCGCCTGGAACACGATCCAGTGGAAGCGCTCGCCGACCTCGCCGTCCGGGATCCGCTTCAGGCGATCACCGAGATGCTCCGCCGCCGTGCGGATGGTGCTCTCGGCGTCGTCGAAGTTCACGCTGCCGACGAGATGGGCGCCCTGTACCTGGTTCTGCATCCTTCCAGTATCCCGGACTCAGAGCTGCGGCCCGGGCACCCCCTCCCGTCCGCCGCCGATCCGGAAGACGACGGGCGATACGGCTTGACCCCGGTCGTGCAATTGCACTACCGTGAAAGTACTTCAGCCGTTGAGAGGAGGTTGCCGAAATGATTCAGCCAATCGCGTTCATCCCATTCACCGGGGTGCAGGCCCGTTCGGCAGCACCCATCGGCTTCTCCGCCGGCACAGCGGGATAAGCACCACTGCGCCCGGCTCACGCAGAACCCGTCGCGGTTCGCGTGTCTGAGGTGAGCCGCCCTCCAGGGCGCTCCTCGTAATTTCCGTGATCCTCACCCGGATCCCTCCTCCGCCTGCCCGGCCATCGCCCGGCAGCAGCTCTCCGGCGCGCAGCGACCCGTATCGCGACGCCGCACCGACTCGAACACGAGAAAGAGACGATCGTGAACACCACGCTCTCCGCTTCGCAGGAAACCTCCTCGAAGCACCTGCTCCCGCCGAACGCGGGGCATGACCATCTGTCCATCGAAGTCCCGCACGGTGAAGCGCTGCGACGACTCTCCGCGCTGAACCGCCTGAAGCTCCGCTTCGCGATCTGGTTGCTGCTGCGCACGCGGGCGGCACCCGACGGCGACGCGATCTCGCACGATCTCGAGCGAGCCGAGCGACGCGCCCGCATCGAGGCTCAGCGAGCGAGGCTCGCCGAGTACGAGACGCAGCGCCAGCTGCAGCTGGCGGTCCGTTCGCGAACGCTGTGATCGGCGACCGGGCCGCCGCCCGGCTCCGATCCGCGAACGCACCCCTCGTGCGGGCGGAGTGCGGCGGGCGGCTCCGCCGGCGCCGACGTCGAACCCGCCGGAAACGCGCGAACGCACCCGATGGTCGCAGAAACCATCGGGTGCGTTCGTCTGCCTTCGAGTGCGCCCGAGCGCGCCGCGCGCCTACAGGGCGGCGTAGGCCTGCCTGAGCAGCTCTGCGGCCTCGGTCGGCGTCTTGCCCACACGCACGCCGGCAGCCTCGAGCGCCTCCTTCTTGGCCTGCGCGGTGCCCGCGGAGCCCGAGACGATCGCGCCCGCGTGACCCATCGTCTTGCCCTCGGGTGCGGTGAAGCCCGCGACATAGCCGACGACCGGCTTGGTCACGTTCGCCTTGATGTACTCCGCTGCGCGCTCCTCGGCGTCGCCGCCGATCTCACCGATCATCACGATCGCCTGGGTCTCCGGATCCGCCTCGAACGCGGCCAGCGCGTCGATGTGGGTGGTGCCGATGACGGGGTCGCCGCCGATGCCGATGGCGGTCGAGAAGCCGAGATCGCGCAACTCGAACATCATCTGGTAGGTCAGGGTGCCGGACTTCGAGACGAGGCCGATGGGTCCCTTGCCGGTGATGCTCGCCGGGGTGATACCCGCGAGCGCCTCGCCCGGCGTGATGATGCCGGGGCAGTTCGGCCCGATGATGCGGGTGTTGCCGCCGGTCGCCTTGGCGTGCGCCCAGAGCTCGGCCGAATCCTTGACCGGCACGCCCTCGGTGATGATCACGAGCAGTCCGATGCCCGCATCGATCGCCTCGACAGCCGCGTCCTTGGTGAAGGCCGGCGGCACGAAGGCGACCGAGACATCGGCGCCGGTCGCCGCCATGGCCTCGGCGACGGTCTCGAACACGGGCAGCTCGACGGCAGCGCCGCTCGCATCGACGTGCGACACGGTGGACCCGGCCTTGCGCGCGTTCACGCCGCCGACCACCTGGGTGCCTGCGGCGAGCATGCGCGCGGGGTGCTTGGTGCCCTCGCCGCCCGTGCTGCCCTGGACGATGACCTTGGCATCCTTGTCCAGGAACATCGACCTCCTC
>CAMFIY010000277.1 GCA_945952575.1 uncultured Leucobacter sp. | reverse complement strand
CGAGCGCAGAGCGCCGCCGTCTGGGTGGCGGAGCTGAGCGGCGAACTCGTCGGCATGGTCACGGTGCCGCGGCCGGGCGAGCGGTTGCAGGACGACACGCTCGCAGACGAGATGGATCTGCGGCTCCTCGCCGTGAGCGGTCGCGCACGCGGCCGCGGAGTCGCCGAGGCCCTCGTGCGGCACTGTCTCGAGCTCGCCCGTGCGCGCGGATCCCGTCCGCTCGTGCTGCACACCGCGTCGATGATGCACGGCGCACGGAGGCTCTATGAGCGGATGGGATTCGAGCGGATCTCGGAGCGCGAGCTCGAGTTCGCGTCGGAGCGCAGAGGAGAGACGCTCCGCCTGATGGTCTACGGGTTCACACTCGAGCGGTGAGGGCCCCGATCGCGCTGGTGAAGAAGCGCAGACCGTCGACGCCGGAGCGCATGGCCTCCGGCCTGTCGGGCCCGAAGCCCGGCTCGGTGGCGTGCTCGGGGTGCGGCATCAGGCCGACCACGTTGCCCCGTGGGTTGGTGAGGCCGGCGATGTCGTTGAGCGAACCGTTCGGGTTGACCTCGAGGTACCGGAACGCGACCAGGCCCTCGCCCTCGAGCCGCTTGAGCGTCTCGTCGTCGGCGATGTATCCGCCGTCGCCGTTCTTGAGCGGGATCACGATCTCCTCGCCGGTCGAGAACTCGTTGGTCCAGTCCGTCGACGCGTTCTCGACGACGAGCCGCTGATCGCGGCGGATGAACTGCTGGTGCGCATTGCGGATCAGCCCGCCCGGCAGCAGGTGCGCCTCCACGAGCACCTGGAAGCCGTTGCAGATCCCGAGCACCGGCATCCCGGCGTTCGCCGCGTCGACGACCTCGGCCATGATCGGGGAGACCGCGGCGATCGCGCCGGGGCGCAGGTAGTCGCCGTAGCTGAAGCCGCCGGGCAGCACGATCGCATCGACGCCCTGCAGGTCGTGATCCGCATGCCAGAGCGCGACGGGCTCGCCGCCGGCCAGGCGGATCGCGCGCTGCGCGTCGCGGTCGTCGAGCGAGCCGGGAAAGGTGACGACGCCGATGCGGGTGGTCACAGTGCGACCGCGCTCGTCGTCGCCGCGCCGTCGATCGCAGCGCCGTCGACGCTGATCGCGACGACATCCTCGATCACGGAATTCGAGAGGATGTCGGCGGCGAGCCGCTTGGCCTCGGCGATGACCTCGTCCGTCACGGCGTCGACGGTCAGCTCGAAGCGCTTGCCGATGCGGACGTCGTGGAACTTCTCGTGGCCCAGTCGGGCCAGCGCGCCCGAGGTCGCCTTGCCCTGCGGATCGAGCAGCTCGGCCTTCGGCATCACTTCAACAACAATCGTGGGCAACGAAGGCCTCCAACTCGCACGAGAAACAGTCTGCAGCCAGTTTACCCGGCCGCGACCGGGACGGCGCCCGTGCGGAGGGATCAGCCCGCGGTGATCCGCACCCGGTTGCGCCACGGGTCGTAGACCGTGAGCTCCCTGCCGTCGAACTCGCGCGCGATGCCTCGGGCTGCGAGGCGCTCGCTCAGCGCTCCGAGGGCGTCGGATCCGGCATCCGCACCCGCTCCGATGGCCGGCCCCGCGGAGGGCAGGGCGATGGTCACCTCGCCGAGCCCGAGCGCGGGACTCCGTTCGCCGGCGCCCCGCGACTCCCAGGTGTTCATCCCGAGGTGGTGGTGGTAGCCGCCGGCCGAGACGAAGAGCGCCTGGTTGCCGAGGGTGGCGGTGACCGAGAAGCCCAGCGTGTCGGCGTAGAAGCCGCGCGCGGTCGGGATGTCACCCACCTTCAGATGCACGTGCCCGACCTTCGCGGGGGTGTCGGCGACCGCCGTCGCACCGGCTTCGGTGAGGTGGCGGCGCAGGTAGGCGTTCGGATCCAGGGCGAGCGTGCCCATCGTGATCTCGCCGCCGTCGGCCACCTTCCAGGTGTCGCGGGATCGGTCGACGTAGAGTTCGACGCCGTTGCCCTCGGGATCGCCGAAGTAGAAGGCCTCCGAGACGATGTGATCGCTGGATCCCTGGAACTGCGCCGGATAGGCGCGAGCCACCGAGTAGACGACCGAGGCCAGCTCGGCGGCCGTGTCGAAGAGGAAGGCGGTGTGGTAGAGCCCCGCCGCGGTGGCCGGAGCATGCGAGAGCGTCCCGTCCTGGTCCAGGATCAGCACGGGTCGACCGCTGCGGCCGAGGACCGCCGTTCCGCGATCCTGGGCCAGCACCTGCAGGCCCATCGCGTTCCGGTAGAACGCGAGCATCCGGTCGAGATCGGCGACGGCGAGCGTCACGACGCCCATCTCCGTGGCGTCGGGCAGGAGATCCTGCGCGGTCTGGGTGCCGGTTTCGGTGGTCATGGGGATCCTCTCGGTTGCCCTCACCATAACACTTGAACCTTCAAGTTATTCCGGAAGCGTGCGCCGAGCTGCTTTCGCCACGGCGATCGGTCGTGCTCGGCACCGCACGGGAGGTGTGCGCGTCGACGAGGAGGCATACCTCGTGGGCCCCGGCCGGATCAGGGCAGGACGTAGGATCCCGTCTCGCCGGGGTTGACCGCGATCTCCCAGAGGAAGCCGTCGGGATCGCGGAAGTAGCCCGAGTAGCCGCCCCACTCCCGCCGCTGCGCCGGGCGCACCGCGGCGCCGACGGAAGCTGCGAGCGCGAGCACCTCGTCGGCCTCCGCCTCGGTGCGCACGTTGTGCGCGAGCGTGAGGGGCGCCGTGCCGCGCGTGGGCGCCTCGCCGATCTCCGCGGCGAACCCTTCGACGCTCCAGAGCGAGAGGATCAGGTGCTCGCCCACCGGGAGCATGAGCACCTCCTCGGCCTCGAAGATCGGAGTCCAGCCCAGGCCGCCGACGTAGAAGGCCCGACTGCGGGCGACGTCGTCGACGGCGAGGGTGATGAAGCTGACGCGCTGTTCCATGCGCCCAGTCTGCGAGTCGGGCGCCCGTCGGTGCAAGGGGTGAGGGTCGAGGTCATCCCGCACGAGGTGTCGCAACACGCCGCATCCGCGTCCGGGGTTGCGGCGTGTTGCGACGCCTGGGTGAGCGTGTCGCGGACAGGCGGACAGGCGGACAGGCGGACAGGCGGAGAAGCGGACAAGCAGGCCGGCGCGTCGCGGAGCGGCCCGCTAGGCCGGCGCGTCGAGTCCGGTGAGCCGCACGTAGAGATCGCGGTAGCGGCCGAGCGTCTGCGCGACGATCTCGGCGGGCAGCTCGGGCGGCACGCCCTGCTTGTCCCAGTTGGCCGAGAGCCAGTTGCGCACGATCTGCTTGTCGAAGCTCGCGAGCCGGTCGGCGCCGCCGGCGCGGTAGCTCTCGCCGTCCCAGTAACGGCTCGAGTCGCTCGTGAGCACCTCGTCGGCGAGCACGAGTTCGCCGGATGCGGGGTCCGCCCCGAACTCGAACTTCGTGTCGGCGAGCACCACGCCGCGCTCAGCGGCGAGATCCCGCGCCTGCGTGAAGATCCGCAACGACGCGTCGCGCAGGGCGGTCGCGACATCCGCTCCGACCAGCTCGACGGATCGCTCGAAGGTGATGTTCTCGTCGTGCTCGCCCATCGGCGCCTTGTACGCAGGCGTGTAGATCGGCTCATCGAGCAGATCGCCGTCGCTGAGCCCGGCGGGCAGCTCGATGCCGCAGACGGCGCCGGTCGCCCGGTATTCGAGATAGCCGGAACCCGTCAGCGCTCCGCGCACGACGCACTCGATCGGATGCATCTCGAGTCTGCGGGTGAGCATGGCCCGATCCGCGACCTCGCTCGGGATCCCGGGCGTCGCGGATCCGCCGGGCGCAGCGATGTCGCCGTCGGTCAGGTGGTTGGGCATGTCGATCCGCGCGAACCACCAGCGGGAGAGCCCCGTGAGCAAGGCCCCCTTGCCCGTGATCGGCGGCTCGAGCACGTGGTCGAAGGCGCTGATCCGGTCGCTCGCCACGACGAGCAGATGCGCGGCGTCGGGGGACCGGGCGCCGTCTGCCGGGACGTAGAGGTCGCGGACCTTCCCCGAGTAGACGTGCCGCCAGCCGGAGAGCTCGGGGGCGCTCATGCTTCGACCACTCGCGCGGCGATGTCGCCGCGGTGCTGACCGCCCGCGAGGCCGATCCGATCGATCCCGGCGTAGGCGCGGGATCTCGCCTCGCCGAAGTCGGCACCGCGCGCGACGACGCCGAGCACGCGCCCGCCGGTCGCGATCCACGCGCCGTCATCGCCGCGCGCCGTGGCCGCGTGGACCAGGTGCACGCCCGGCACCGGATCGGCGAGTTCGCCGTCGGAGCCGATCCCGGTCAGCTCGCGCCCGGTCATCGCATCGCCCGGGTAGCCCTCGCTCGCCACGACGACCACGACGGCGACGTCGTCGCCGAACACCGGGGCGGAATGCGAGGCGAGCGTCCCGGACGCCGCGGCAAGCAGGTAGGTGCTG
>CAMFIY010000276.1 GCA_945952575.1 uncultured Leucobacter sp. | reverse complement strand
CGAAGAGCCGGTGCGAGTCGTGCAGCAGCGTCTCGCCGGCATGGGTGAGGATCAGGCCCTTCGAATGCTGACGGATGAAGAGCGCCGTGCCGAGGGAGCGCTCGAGGTGGGTGATGGCCGTCGACACCGCCGACTGGGCCACGTGCAGCTCTTGGCTCGCGGCCGTCATGTTGAGCGTCTTCGCGCATTCGACGAAGTACGTGAGCTGGGTGAGCGTGATGGGGAACCGCTGCACCATGCTCGATCTCCTCGCCCGGCCGGCGTCGTTCGTGCGGCCGGCGCCCCGCACGTTCTGAATTTCAGATCAGTTGGGTAACTTTTGACTATTTTACAGATGCCCAGTCGTTCCCGACAATGGTGAGCAGGCACCCGCACGCGTGCAGACACCCGGCGAACCGTTCGCCGCTCGAGGAAGAGGATCGCATGACCGAGTCGACTCACGTCAGGCTGAGGAAGTTCAACACGAAGGACACCTACCCCGAGCAGAACCTCGACAACGATCTCTGCCAGGCGGTGGTGGCGAACGGTGTGGTGTACCTCCGCGGCCAGATCGGCCAGGATCTCGAGACCCGCGAGTCCGTGGGCATCGGCGACGTGGTCGCCCAGACCGAGCAGGCGATGCAGAACATCGAGATGCTGCTCGGCGAAGCCGGAAGCAGGCTCGCCGACATCGTGAAGGTGACCGTGTACATCATCGACCCGCGCTATCGCGAGGACGTGTACCGGACGATGGGCAAGTACCTGAAGGGCGTCTACCCCGTCTCGACCGGCATCGTCGTGCAGGCGCTCGCGCGCCCCGAATGGCTCGTCGAGATCGATGCCACCGCCGTGATCAGCTCGCAGGCGCCGCTCGGCGAGACGAGCGCCGCATGACCTTCTCGCTCATCCTCCGCGACCCGGAGACCGGCGAGTTCGGATCCGCCATCTCCTCCTCGTCGCCCGCGGTGGCGGCTCGCTGCCTCAACCTCGCGGACGGAATCGGCGCCGCGAACTCGCAGAACGTCACCGATCCTCGGCTCGGGCCGGCGCTCATCGCGCAGCTGAGCGCCGGCGCATCCGCTCAGGAAGCGATCGACGCGGTCGTCCGCGCTGCCGACCCCGAGACGATCGACTACCGGCAGCTCCTCGTGCTCGACCGCGAAGGACGCGCCGCGGTGCACTCGGGCGGGCGGGCGCTCGGCGTCTTCGGCGCGGCGATCCGCGAGGACTCGGTGGCCGCCGGCAACATGCTCGCGAGCCTCGAGGTGCTCGACGCGCTCGTGGACACCGCGCTCTCGGCGACCGGCCGCATCGAGGAGCGGCTGTACGCGGCGCTCCAGGCCGCCATGGCCGCCGGCGGAGAGGAGGGACCCGTGCACTCCGCCGGTCTCTCGGTCGTGAGCGACGCCGGCTGGCGCGTCACCGACCTCCGGGTCGACTGGGCGGACGAGGATCCGATCGGCGAGCTCGGCCGCGTGCTCGAGCAGTGGCTGCCCCAGCGCGACGACTACGTCAGCCGCGGCCTCAACCCGGTCGCCGCGCCCTCCTACGGCGTCCCCGGCGACGAGTAGAGAGACGGATCACCCCGCGATGAGCGATGAACTGAAGCGGCGGATCGAATCGCGGCGCGCCACGATCGACGGCGAGCTGGTCGCGCTGTCGAACCGCCTGCACGACGATCCCGAGCTCGGCTGGCAGGAGCATCGCTCCTCGGCGGCCGTCGCGGGCGTGCTCGCCGCGCACGGCTTCGCGATCGAGCAGCCGTACCTGGGCCTCGAGACCGCATTCCGCGCCACCTTCGGCAGCGGCCCATTCGTCGTCGGGTTCCTCGCGGAGTACGACGCCCTGCCCGGGCTCGGGCACGCCTGCGGCCACAACCTCATCTCCGCGATGTCGGTGGGCGGGGCCATCGCGCTCGCGGAGATCGCGGGGGAGACCGGGATATCGGTCGAGGTGATCGGCACGCCCGCGGAAGAGGGCGGCGGCGGCAAGATCGAGCTGCTCGAGCGGGGCGCGTTCCAGAACCTGGACTTCGCGCTCATGGCGCATCCCGCTCCGGTCGACGTCGCCGAGGCCCGGCCGTTCGCGGTCGCTCACTGGCACGTCCGGTACGACGGGAAGGCCGCGCACGCGGCCGCCTACCCGGAGCGCGGGATCAACGCGAACGACGCGTTCCTGATCGCGCAGCTCTCGCTCTCGCTGCTGCGGCAGCAGCTGCCGGCCGGGGTGCGGGTCCACGGCGTCCAGACGCGCGGCGGCGAAGCTCCCAACGCGATCCCGGAACGGACCGAGGGGCGATGGTACGTGCGAGCCGAGACGATGGAGCAACTGCTCGACCTCGAGGCGCGGGTGCTCAAGTGCTTCGACGCCGGCGCACTCGCGACCGGCGCAACGCTCACGGTGACTCCGGAGAGCAAGCACTATGCAGAGATGCGCACCGACCTCGAGGCGCAGGAGCTCTATCGCGACAACGCGATCCGCCTCGGTCGCGACTTCGACGTCGATCCGGTCGCGGCGACCATGAATCGCGCCTCGACCGACATGGGCAACGTGTCCCAGATCGTGCCGGCGATCCACCCCTACATCGGCGTCGGCGGCGACGCCAGCAACCACCAGCCGGAGTTCGCGGAGGCCTGCGTCGGTCGCGCTGCCGAGCAGGCCCTGCGCGACGGCGCGACCGCGCTCGCGTGGACCGCGCTCGACGTCGCGCTGCGGCGCATGGACGCCACCTTTCCACCGCGCGCGGAATAGCCCGGCGCCGTCTCATCGAAGTCACCCGCAGTACGAAGGAGCAGAGAGCATGTCACGCACGCACGAGGAATGGCGCGCGGCCGCGGCTGCGCTCGAATTCGACGGGCGCCCGGTGATCGGCGGGGTGCGCGTCGCGGCGCGCTCGGGCGCGACCATCGTCGGTGCAATGCTGATGCGGGTGGAGAAACGGGCCGCGGCCGAATTCTCCTTCTTCCTGGCCATGCCGACCATGGCCGGCGCCACAGCGCTGGACGCCTGGAAGAGCCGCAACGAGATCGACATGAGCCACGCCGGCATCATCGCCTTCGGCTTCGTGGTCAGCTTCGTGGTCGGCTACATCGTGGTGCGCCAGATGCTGGACTTCGTGACGCGCCACGGCTTCGCGCCCTTCGCCTGGTGGCGGATCGCGGTCGGCGTCGCGGGCCTCGCGGGCCTGATGGCCCTCGGCCACTAGGGCCTCAAGGTTTCAGCCGATCCTCGAGGAAGCCGACCGAGGCGGTGTCGGCCTTGAGCCAGCTGTCGTAGCGCAGGAAGCCGTGGATCTCGTTCGGCAGGATCAGCTCCTCGAACGGGGTGTTCTGGGCGGCGAGGCGGCGAGCCAGGTCGACGGTCTGGTCGAAGCGGACATTGCGGTCGTCGTCGCCGTGGATCAGCAGCACAGGTGACTTCCAGCCGGCGATGGCGGCTTCCGGCGAGCTGTCGAAGGCGCTCTTCAACGCCGCGTCGTAGTCGCCCTGCTCGTAACGCTGTGGGCGCGCGACCTTGCCCGGATAAAGCGACCAGTCGTGGACGCCGTGGAAGTCGACGCCGACCTTGAAGATGTCGCTGTTGTGGGCGAGGGCGTGGGCGGTCAGCAGGCCGCCGTAGGAGCCGCCCCAGATGCCGAGCCGTGCCGGGTCGACCTCGGGCCGCGCCTGCAGGAACTTCGCCCCGGCGACCACGTCCTGGTACTCGGAATTGCCCGCCACGCTGGCTTTCTCGGCGTGCTGGAAGGCGCGGCCATAGCCGATGCCGAGCCGATAGTTCACCGACAGCACCACGAAGCCACGCGAAGCCAGGTACTGATTCATCGCATAGGCGTGGGTATAATAGTCCATGTAGGACCAGCCGAGCAGCATCTGCCGGGGCGGCCCGCCGTGGACGAAGATGAGGCCCGGATGCTTGCCCTTACCGCCGGGCGGGAGGAACAGCTGGCCGTGGATCAGGAGGCCGTCGGCGGCCTTGAAACTCACCGGCTTCGGGATCACCAGGCCATTGGCCGCGTAGTCTGACGCCCCGTTGTCAAGCGCCTGGGCGCCCTTGCCGTCCGCATTGGCCACGGTCACGCGCATGGCGGTGGTGGGCGTGGACGCGATGTAGGCGACCTTGCCGCCGGCGAGCGGCGCCGGCGTCCATTCCAGGCCCGTCCCCGGGGTCAGGGCCATCGGCCCAGGCTTGTCGACGGCGACGCGGAAGACGTGGCGGCGGTCGATGTCGCCCTCGGCCGTCCCGGCGTTGGCGCTGTAGAGCAGGGCCTTGCGATCCGGGGCCATGGACACGTGCTCGACGATGAACTCGCCAGGGGTCAGCAGGACAGGTTCGCCTCCGGCCGCGGGCAGCGAATAGAGGTGCGCCCAGCCGTCCAACTCGGCGCGGAAGGTCAGGTGGTCGTTCGCGCCCCACATCAGGAACAGGCCGTCCGGCGTCAGCGGGAACGAGCCATTGAG
>CAMFIY010000275.1 GCA_945952575.1 uncultured Leucobacter sp. | reverse complement strand
CGGCGATCTGCCGGGTGACCGGGATGAAGGCGTAGCGCCAGAAGGATCCCGGCTCGGCGATGATCTTGAGCTCCGCGTCGGTCGCGTCGAGGTTGAGCAGCATCATGCTGTCGTCCGTCGGCGAGACTCCGGAGTCGATCAGCGCCTGGTAGGCGCCGAGCGCGGGATCGTTGGCGATCGCGAGCCACACCTTGGTCTTCGGGAAGGCGTTGAGCTGGTTCTGCGCGGCGGCGTATCCGTCATCCAGGTTCAGCACCTTGTGCTCGTTGATGTTCAGATTCAGATCGGCGGCCTTCAGCGCCTCCATCATCCCCTCGCCGCGAAGCCGGCCGAGGTCGGTATCCGGGTACCCGAGGAACGCCACGTCGACCTTCTCGTCGCCGTACTTCTCCTTGATCCACTCGGCCGCGCGCTGGCCGGCCTTGAGCCCGTCCGCCTTGTGGTCGAGGACGACCGCGGCCTTCACGCCTTCCCAGGTGCTGCCGTAGCCGAGCACGGGGATCCCCGCGTCGTTGGCCTGCTGAGTCACGGCGACCATGGCGTCCGACTGCGCCGGGTAGCCCATGATCGCCTTGATGTCGCCGCGGACGATCCAGGATTCCCAGTCGGAGACCTGCGTGTTGACATCCCATTTCGGGTCGTCGGTGACGAATTCGTAGCCGGACTCGGTCACCACGTCCTTCATGAAGGGGAGCATGTCGTTCCAGATCTGGATGTCGAGACCGGCGAAGCTCATCGCGACGGCGCCCTTCGACGTGTCCGAGCCGCCCTCCTTCCCGCCGTTGTCGGAAGTGCAGCCCGAGAGCGCGAGCGCTGCTGCGGCCGTGAGTGCGACGACGCCGAGTGTGCGACGTGAATACTTCATTGTGTAGCTCCTTTGCTTGTGCAGTAACGGATCCGCTCCCCCTCGACGGCCTGCGGATCGGCGATCGATCGGTTTCTGCGGATCAACGCGGGAACGTTCCTGCAACTGAGATGCTAACACGCGCACCGCACCTGTCCGCAAGAGGTTCCGAATCGTTATCGACCGGAGAGGAACCGCCCGGTCAAGCGAAGAGCGGCTCGGGATCCCGACCGTGCATGAGCAGTGAGACGTCCCGGTTCACGCGCCACTCGAACTCGGGCGAGCCGTCATCGATCATCCCGGTGAGCATTCGTGCCGCCTCGCGCCCGAACGACTGCGCGTGCAGATCCAGAGCCATCAATTTCTCGATTCCCTGCTCGGTCCCCGGATCGGCGGCGAGCGCACCGATCCAGATCGTCTCGCCGCAGCGTTCGCGATAGCGCTGGGAGAACGGGCCGGCGACTCCCTGCTGCACGACGAGCAGGCCGCCGATGTCGCCAGCCTCGTCGAACGCGTCGATCATGCTCTCGATCTCTGCGTCCGTCGGCCAGAAGCCGGTGCGCAGCACGAGCGGCTCGACCCGCTCCCGCTCAGCCCAGGCCAGGTAGATCTCGAGCGCCTCCGCCGCCCAGAGCGGCGCGTACTCCTGATCGAGGGCGATGATGGCCGGTCGGCGCACCCCCGCTGCACGCAACCGCTCCAGCATGATCGGGGCGAGCTCGTCCTGGCCGCCCGAGAACTGCGCGCGGACGAGGCCCCGCTGCCCTTCGGAGAGGGCGCCGACCGCGATGAGCGGGATGCCGGTCTGGGAGACCTGCTCGATGAACGGATCGTCCGGCGCGGGATCGAGCACGAGGATGCCGTCGGCCAGGAGGCTGCGTCGCCGCGGATGCCAGCGGTTCTCCGTTAGGAGCGTCAGGTCGAGGCTCATGTCGGCGGCGTGCTCCATGACGCCGAAGATGAACTGCATGTAGAAGTTCCGCGCCTGGCTGTTGGGGAAGAGGTGCAGGCCGATGCTCTGCGAGCGGCTGCCGCGCAGTCGCTGCGCCGCCTGATTCGACACGTACCCGAGACGATCGGCGGCCGCCACGACCAGCGCGCGGGTCTCGTCGGAGACTCGCCCGTTCCCGTGCAGCGCCGATGACACGGTCGTCTTCGATATGCCCAGTTCACGGGCGATATCGACGATGGTCACCGCGGCATGGCTCACGCCGCCCAGCTTAGCGGTCGCGCGGACGGGCCAGGACGGCGGCGAGCACGCGGGAGACGGGCGGGGGACGCCTCAGTCGACGATCATCCCGAGCGCGCGGGCCAGCTGAGCCGAACGCTCGATCACCTCGGTCTGCCAGTCGGTCAGCGCACGGGTCGGCGAGTCGCCCACGGAGATGTTGACCGGATCCTCTACGCCCGTCTCGATGCCGCTGAGCGCCTCCAGCACCGCGAGTCCGCAGAACGGCACGTGCACGGGCGAGTACCCGCCCTCATGGGAGAACACGATCTTGCCGCCGCAGACCTCGTCGGCGAGGGCGATCAGCCGTTCCGCCATCCCCTTGAATCCGCCCGAGGTCACGCTCATCCGCCCGAGGGGATCGAAGGCGGACGGGTCGAAACCGCTGGAGACCATGATGAGGTCGGGCCGGAAGGCGCGGATGGCCGGCGCCGCGACCTCGTCCACGACGGACCAGTAGGCGCCGTCCCCGGAACCCGCGGGCAACGGGATGTTGATGTTGGTGCCGGCTCCGGCGCCCTTGCCCTGCTCATCCGCCAGCCCGCTGTCCACCGGGAAGAGGCGATCCTGATGCACGGAGAGGGTGAGGACGCTCGGATCCTCCCAGTAGATCTTCTGCGCGCCGTTGCCGTGATGCACGTCGTAGTCGAAGATCGCGACCCGCTGGACCCGGCCCGCGGCGCGAAGCGCTTCGATCGCGACCGACACGTTCGAGAAGAGGCAGTAGCCACGGCCGAGATCCGGCTCCGCGTGGTGCCCGGGCGGTCGCACCAGCGCGTAGGCGTTGTCGACGGTGCCGTCGAGCACGGCCTCCGCCGCCGCGAGCGTGCCGCCCGCCGCGAGCTTCGCGATCTCGTACGATCCGCGACCGAACGGGGAGAAGCCGTCCCCGGCGTCCCCGCCGCTCGTCTCCGACTGCTCGCGGATGCTGTCGACGTGCCGGGACGTGTGCACGCGGAGCAGGTCCTCCTCGGTCACGGGCCGGGCCGGGATCCTGACCAGGCCGTGGATGAGGCCCGACACCTCGACGAGGCCGGCCATGCGCGCCTTCGACTCGGGGCTCTCGAAGTTGTGGTACGGCTGGACGTAGCCGCCGGAGGGGAAGATGCCCGCATGCGTTCCGGTGTCGTGCCAGGCGTAGCGCTCGTCCCAGACATATCCGGTTCTGCGTCGCTGATTCATGTTCGTGAGCTCCTTCGCTTGCGCTGGCGCCGCCATCGATTCCGGCTCGCGGCGTCGGTATGCGACGTGCGCGGATTCCACAGCGGGAACGTTCCTGCATTTGAGATGCTACTGCGACCGTGCTGCCCCCGCAAGGTGACGGCACGAGTAGTGTGGATGCCATGGCCGAGAGCACCGCCCCTGCGACGCGCGAGGCCCCGTGGCCGGTGGCCCTGATGAGCACGAAGGTGCGCGATTGGATCGACCGCCTCGGCACCGTCTGGGTCGAGGGCGAGGTCACCCAGTGGCAGGTGCGCGGCGGGCACGTCTACGGCAAGCTCAAGGACCTCTCTCAGGACGCGACCGTCAGCTTCACGATCTGGCAGTCGGTGGCGCGCGGGCTGAGCGCCGACTTCGCTCAGGGCGACCGGGTCGTCGCCCTCGTGAAGCCGAACTTCTGGGTCAAGGGCGGATCGCTCACCATGCAGGTGTTCGAGCTCGCTCACGTCGGCATCGGCGAGCTGCTGCAGCGCCTCGAGGAGCTGCGCCGGAAGCTGCAGGCGGAGGGGCTCTTCGACGCGGATCGCAAGCGTCCGCTGCCTTTCCTTCCGCAGCGGATCGGCCTCGTCACCGGCCGGGACAGCGATGCCGAGAAGGACGTGATCCGCAATGCGACCCTGCGCTGGCCGGGAGTGCGGTTCCGCGTGCACTATGCGGCGGTGCAGGGCGATCGGGCGGCCGGCGAGGTCGCCGCGGGAATCGCCGCGCTCGACGCGGATCCGGAGGTCGACGTGATCGTCGTCGCGCGCGGCGGCGGCGACTTCCAACATCTGCTGCCCTTCAGCGACGAGGCGGTGCTCCGAGCCGCCGCGGCGTCGACCACTCCCCTGGTCAGCGCGATCGGGCACGAAGCCGACCGCCCGCTGCTCGACGAGGTGGCAGATCTGCGGGCGAGCACCCCGACCGATGCCGCCAAGCGGGTCGTGCCGGACGTCGGCGAGGAACTCGCCGGGCTCGACGGCGCGCGCAGCCGCATGAGCGCGAGGCTGAGCCAGCTGCTCGCGCACGAGACCGACCGGATCGGTCTGCTGCGGGCGCGTCCAGCACTCGCGAACCCGGCCCGGCTCGTGGACGAGCGAGCCGAAGAGCTGGTGCGCTGGATCGCCCGCGGCACCGAGCTTGCGGAGCGCGCGGTGCAGGATCGCGC
>CAMFIY010000274.1 GCA_945952575.1 uncultured Leucobacter sp. | reverse complement strand
CACGAGCACGCCGAGCTCATGCTCAGCCTCGACAACGTGTTCTCGCTCGAGGAGTTCCGGGAATGGGCGGAGAAGACCCGTGCTGCCGCGGGGCGGGATGTGCGCTGGCTCTCCGAGTTGAAGATCGACGGGCTCGCGATCAGCCTGGCCTACCGGAACGGCGTGCTCGAAACGGCTACGACGCGCGGCGACGGCCGTGTCGGGGAGGACATCACGGAGAACGTCGACCTCATCCCCGTGATCCCGCGCCGGCTGTCGGGCAGGGGGATCCCGGAGTTCTTCGAGGCGCGCGGCGAGGTGTTCCTCACGAGGGAGAACTTCGAGGCGCTGAACGAGCGCCAGCACGCCCTGCAGGCCGAGTTCGCCGTCGCGTATGCCGCCGAGCAGTCGGAGAAGGGCCGCGAGATCGAGTCGATCCCGGTGCGGTACCCGGAGTTCGCGAATGCGCGCAACACCGCTGCCGGCAGCCTGAGGCAGCGCGCGGAGAAGAAGAACGAGGCCGAGCTCGCGCTGATGCGGGATCGGCTCGGGCGACTCTCGCTCTATGTGCACGGGATCGGCGCGTGGTCGCATCCGGTCTTCGAGAACCAGTCGGACGCCTACGAGCTGCTGCGAGCCTGGGGTTTGCCGGTCTCGCCTTACTCGGAGGTGTTCGACACGATCGACGAGGTGCTCGGGTTCATCGAGGATCGTGGCGAGCATCGTCACGACGCCGGGCCGGGCGGCGCCGAGCACGAGATCGACGGCATCGTGGTGAAGGTAGACGAGCTCGCGCTGCACGCCGAGTTGGGGGAGACCAGCCGTGCCCCGAGGTGGGCGATCGCCTACAAGTACCCGCCGGAGGAGGTCCACACGAAACTGCTCGACATCCGGATCGGCGTCGGCCGCACCGGTCGTGCGACCCCGTACGCGGTGATGGAGCCGGTCAGAGTCGCCGGGTCGACCGTGCGCCAGGCGACGCTCCACAACCAGGAGGTCGTCAAGGCGAAGGGCGTGCTGATCGGGGACACGGTCGTGCTGCGCAAAGCGGGCGATGTGATCCCCGAGGTGCTCGGGGCCGTCCTGGAACGGCGCGACGGGAGCGAGATCGAATGGCGGATGCCGACGAACTGCCCCGAATGCGGCGCCGAGCTGCGCCCGATGAAGGAGGGCGACATCGACCTGCGCTGCCCCAACGCGCGGGCGTGCCCGGCGCAGGTGCGCGGCAGGGTCGAGCACATCGGATCGCGCGGCGGGCTCGACGTCGAGGTGCTCGGAGAGATCACCGCGGCGGCCTTGACGCAACCCGAGGTGCCGGCCTCGCCCCCGCTCGAGACCGAGGCGGGGCTGTTCGAGCTGACGATCGATCAGCTCGTGCCGATCGAGGTGATCGTGAGGGACAGCGAGACCGGCGAGCCGATCATCGACGAGGAGAGCGGGGAAGCGCGCAGGCGCAAGCCGTTCCAGCGGCTCGAGAAGTACTATCCCGAGCCGTGGGATCAGGCGACCGCCGCCGAACGGCGCAAGGCGGGTATCACCCAGCTCGAGCGGGTCGTCGCCTCGAAGGATGCGGAGACCTTCCTGATCGAGCTCGAGAAGGCCAAGACGAAGCCGCTCTGGCGCCTGCTCGTCTCACTGAACATCCGCCACGTCGGCCCGGTCGCGGCCCGTGCGCTGGCCGATTGGTTCGGTTCGCTCGATGCCATCCGTGCCGCATCGCCCGAGGAACTCGCTCAGGTCGAAGGCGTCGGCGGGATCATCGCTGAATCGCTCGCCGAGTGGTTCGAGGTGGACTGGCATCGCGAGATCGTGGAGCGCTGGGCGGCGGCCGGGGTGCAGTGGGCGACCCCGGGCCACCCCGGACCCGGGGCGGCGGTCGCCGAGGGCGGCGTCCTCGCCGGGCTCACCGTCGTCGCGACGGGAACGCTCGACGGCTTCACCCGGGACGGTGCGAAGGAGGCGATCATTCAGGCGGGCGGCAAGGCGGCCTCGAGCGTTTCGAAGAAGACCGACTACGTGGCGGCCGGACCCGGCGCGGGATCCAAGCTCGCCAAGGCTGAAGAGCTCGGGATCCCGGTGCTCGACGCCGCGCAGTTCGCCGTGCTCGTGACCGAGGGGCCCGGTGCGCTCGGCCTCGAGGGGGCGGATTCCTCCGAGGAGAGCGAGGAGATCTCCTCCACAGGGCAGTGATTCCGCAGATTTCACCGAGTTATCCACAGATCGGGTGAAGCGCCCTCGGGGCTGCGCGCGATCTGTCAGGCTGGTTCCGAACGCGAGTGATTCGCGAAAGGAGACAGCGTGAATGCAACGGTCGAACCGGGCATCGAACCCGTCCGCGCGGCGTGGGCGGAGACGGATCCGCTCCTCACCGAGTACTACGACACCGAATGGGGGATGCCGGTCTATGACGAGGCGGGCGTCTTCGAACGGCTCAGCCTCGAGGGCTTCCAATCCGGGCTCTCCTGGTTGACGGTCCTCCGCAAACGATCGGCGTTCCGGGCGGCGTTCGCGGGCTTCGAACCGGCGGCGGTGGCGGGGTTCGGAGATGCGGAGATCGAGCGACTGCTGGGCGATCCCGGAATCATCCGGAACCGGCGCAAGATCGAGGCGACGATTCGAAACGCGCGGGCCGTTCTGGCTCTGCGCGACACGGGCGGGAGCCTTCCCGGGCTCGTCTGGTCCTACATGCCCGAGCGATCGCCGGCGCCCCACACCGAGGCCGAGGTGCCGAGCAGCTCGCCGGAGTCCGTCGCGCTGGCCAAAGACCTGCGGAAGCGGGGGTTCTCGTTCGTCGGCCCGACGACCGCATATGCGCTGATGGGCGCGATCGGGATCGTGGACGCGCACCTTGTGTGGAGCCACCGACGGGGATGCTCGGGGCTGTGGACCATTGAGGGGGAGCGGACGGCGGTGAAGCCGCAGATATGCGGGCCCGCCGCTGGGTAGGATGGTCGGGTTCACCGAACCCGACTCTCTCGACGGAGCAGCATGTCTGAATCCAGCGCATCCGGCGCGATCACGGTGGAGACCGTGCAGCATCTCGCCGGCCTCGCTCGCATCGCCCTGACCGACGCCGAAATCGATTCGCTCACCAGCGAACTCGGCTCGATCCTCACCAATATCGCGAAGGTCAGCGAGGTGGCGACGGACGATGTCCCGGCGACCAGCCACCCGATCCCGATCAACAACGTGACGCGTCCCGACGCGATCGCCGACGTGCTCACCCGTGAGCAGGCGCTGGCGAATGCGCCGGAGGCCGCCGACGGAATGTTCCGGGTCTCCTCGATTCTGGGCGAAGAGCAGTAGGGGCGGACGATGACTGAACTCACGACGCTCACCGCTGCCGAACTCGCCGCCGAGCTCTCGACCGGCAACGTCTCCGCGGTCGACGCCGCGCAGGCCCACCTGGATCGGATCGCCGAGATCGACGGCGAGCTGCACGCCTTTCTGCACACCGACGCCGAGGCATCGCTCGCCGCGGCTCGCGCGATCGACGCTCGCCGAGCCGCCGGCGAGCGGCTCGGTGCGCTCGCCGGCGTTCCGGTCGCGATCAAGGACGTGCTCGTCACGACCGACATGCCGTCCACCTCGGGTTCGAAGATCCTCGAGGGCTACCGTTCCCCGTTCGACGCCACCGCGGTCGCCAAGGCCCGCGCCGCGGGTCTGGTGAACATCGGCAAGACCAACATGGACGAGTTCGCGATGGGTTCCTCGACGGAGAACTCGGCTTACGGTCCCACCCGCAACCACTGGGCGCAGGATCGCGTGCCGGGCGGCTCGGGCGGCGGCTCGGCCGTCGCGGTCGGCGCATTCCAGGCGCCGCTCGCACTGGGCAGCGACACCGGCGGCTCGATCCGGCAGCCCGCGGCCCTCACCGGCACCGTAGGGGCGAAGCCGACCTACGGCGGCGTGAGCCGCTACGGGGCGATCGCACTCGCCTCCTCCCTCGACCAGATCGGTCCCGTCGCGCGCACCGTGCTCGACACCGCGCTGCTGCACGACGTGGTCGCCGGTCACGATCGCCACGACTCGACCTCGCTGCGGCACGACTGGCCGTCGATGGCGGAGGCCGCTCGGGCGGGCGCCGCGGGCGATTCGCTGCACGGCCTGCGCGTGGGCGTCGTCAAGCAGCTCATGCTGGGCGGCGCGCAGGAGGGCGTGAAGTCACGCTTCGACGAGGCGCTCGCCCTGCTCGCCGCGCAGGGCGCCGAGATCGTCGAGATCGACGCGCCGCACTTCGAGTATGCGGTGGCGGCCTACTACCTGATCCTTCCCGCAGAGGCCTCGAGCAACCTCGCGAAGTACGATTCGGTGCGATTCGGCTTGCGAGTGACCCCGGAGGGGGGCGGCACCGTCGAGGACGTGATGAGCGCGACGCGCGAATCCGGCTTCGGCGCCGAGGTGAAGCGCCGGATCATTCTCGGCACCTACGCGCTCTCCGCCGGCTACTACGACGCCTACTACGGCAGCGCGCAGAAGGTGCGCACGCTCATCCAGCGCG
>CAMFIY010000273.1 GCA_945952575.1 uncultured Leucobacter sp. | reverse complement strand
TCGGGAGGAACTTCTCCTCGTACCAGTCGCGCCCCTTGCGCTTCTCGCCGATGAAGCGGGATGCGAAGCCCGCGATGAGCGGGATGCCGAGGAACACGAGTACGTTCAGTGCGATCTGCCAGACCGAGATCTCTAGCCCCTGGGCGTCCAGGCCGAGCCAGCTCGGCAGCACGGTCAGGTAGAACCAACCCAGTAGCGAGAACGCGACGACCTGGAACACGGAGTTGATCGCGACCAGCACCGCGGTGGCCTCGCGGTCGCCGCAGGCGAGATCGTTCCAGATCACGACCATCGCGATACAGCGGGCGAGCCCGACGATGATCAGCCCGGTCCGGTACTCGGGCAGATCGGGCAGGAAGATCCACGCGAGCGCGAACATGACCGCGGGCCCCACGAGCCAGTTCAGCACGAGCGAGGAGACGAGAAGCTTCTTATCGCCAGTGACGGCGGCGACCTTGTCGTAGCGGACCTTCGCGAGCACCGGGTACATCATGACCAGCAGGCCCAGCCCGATCGGGATCGAGATCCCGCCGACCTCCATCGCGGAGAGCGCGTCTGAAAGTGCGGGCACGAAGCGGCCGAGAAGGAGGCCCGCGACCATCGCGAGGCCGATCCAGAGCGGCAGCCACTTATCGAGTGTGGAGAGCCGTTTCGGGGCGGTGCGAGTCAGGGTGTCGGTCATGCGAGCAGCTCCTCGATCTTCGCGATGTAGACGGGCTTCGGGTGGGCACCGATCAGCACGTCCACCCGTTCCCCGTCCCGGTAGAAGCCGAGGGTCGGGATCGAGGTCACGCTTGCACCGGTCACGGTCTCGGGGTTCTGGTCGGCGTCGACCTTCACGATCTTCACCCGGCCCGCGTAGTCGCTGGCGAGCTGGTCCAGGATCGGGGCGATCGCCTTGCACGGGCCGCACCAAGTCGCCCAGATGTCGACTACGACGGGCAGCTCGGACTCGAGCACCTCGGTCTGGAAGGTGGCGTCGGTGACGGCGGTGACGGTGCTCATGCGGAGACCTCCAGAACAGGTGCGGAAACGGTGGCGGGTGCGAGGTTCGACAGGTAGTGCTGGGCGTCCTGCGCGGCCGCACAGCCGGTGCCCGCGGCGGTGACCGCCTGCCGGTACGTGTGGTCGACGAGATCCCCGGCCGCGAACACCCCTGGCAGGTTCGTCCGCGTCGACGGGTGCGCGACCCGCACGTACCCGTCCGCGTCGGTGTCGACCTGCCCGGTCACGAGCTCGGAGCGCGGGTCGTGCCCGATCGCGACGAACACCCCCGTCGCGTCGAGCGTGCGCTCAGCCCCGGTGATCGTGTCGCGCAGCCTGAGCCCGGTGACCTGCTCGTCGCCGAGGATCGCGGCGACCTCGCTGTTCCAGGCGACCTCGATCTTCGGGTCATCCAGCACGCGCTGCGCCATGATCTTCGACGCCCGGAACTCGTCCCGGCGGTGCACCACGGTCACCTTCGACGCGAACCGTGTGAGAAACAGGGCCTCCTCCATTGCGGAGTCTCCGCCGCCGACAACGATGATCTCCTGCTCCCGGAAGAAGAACCCGTCGCAGGTCGCACACCACGACACCCCGTGCCCCGACAGGCGCTCCTCCTCGGGGAGGCCGAGCTTGCGGTACGCGGAACCCATCGTCAGGATCACTGCACGCGCCCGGTACGTCACCCCGGCGCCGGTCTCGATGATCTTCACATCGCCGTCGAGATCGAGGCGGGTCGCGTCGTCGTAGACGATCTCGGCGCCGAACCGCTCCGCCTGCGCCCGCATCGACTCCATCAACTCCGGCCCCTGCACGCCATCGACGAAGCCCGGGAAGTTCTCCACCTCGGTCGTCGTCATCAACGCACCGCCCGCGGTCACCGAGCCCGCGATCACGACCGGAGCGAGACCCGCACGGGCGGCATAGACCGCCGCGGTGTACCCCGCGGGACCAGACCCGACGATGACCAACTCGACCTCTTGATTCGACATGTATCTATATTGACGCCTATCAAAGCAGTCGGCAATTCGATGGGCTGCACCTGGGCCGGTGTTTGCCGAAGGTTCACCTTCAGCGGCGGCTACACGCTGTCGACCTTGGTGTTGGCCGGGTCTGTGACGGTGCGGGCGTAGTGGAGGGCGGTGTCGATGGTGATGCCGAAGAGGTCGCAGACCCGACGGACGTCTCCACCGGTCTACTCAACCTCATATGAGGATGCGGTCGGTACGGGGCGACTGAGCGGAGATCCCGGCCTTCTTCCATCGGAAGTTGCGGCCGGGCAGGGTGACTCACACACCATCTGGGGTTCCCTCCCTCGCCTCGCTCGCGGTCGTGGCCTCTCAGCCCGGCTCGGGAAGAGGGGAAGCAGACAAGAACCCGGCGCGCGGGTGAGCCGGTGGTGTACCTGGCTGTTGGCCGTCGCCATCCCTGGCGGCGGCGCTCGTTCTAGTCAGGAGTTCACTATGTCGCATACCGCTCTCGTGCCACCCGATACCTCGCCACCGCCGGGCCGGGCCGTTGCCCGCGTGTCGGTGATCCTCACCGTGCTGCTGATGCTCTTCGGCGGCCTGTTCTTCACCCCGGCACCCGCGCAAGCGGCAACCCTCGGGGTCGGATACGGCAACGAGGACTTGTGGCTCGGCAGCTTCGCCTCACACGGTCGGCAGGCGTACTGCATGGACCTGGACGCGCTGCCCCCGTACGGCACGACGGAGCATCCCGAGCTCAAGACCACGCTCTATGAGCTCAGCGACACGCAGCTCGCACGGCTGAACTACGTCATGGGCCGGTGGGGCGAATCGCAGGACCCGAACATCACCTCGGCGGTGCAGCTCTATGTCTGGGATGTCGCCGACCACGGCAACTACACGAGCCGGGGTGGCGACGGGCACTTCATCACCCGCGTGCCCGCGAACGCGCAGGCGACGGTGCTCGCGAACCTCGCCGGAATGAGGGATGCGGCGGCGGCGAACGCGGTCCGGAACCCGTCGGTGTCGATGTCGATTCAGATGAGCGACCAGTACCACGGGCAGCTCACCATCAGCACGAACCCCGCCACCGCGACCGGCACCGTCACTCTCACCGGCGGCACCTTCACGAACGGCTCCGCGACGGCGACGCTCGGGGCGGGCACGCACGAGATCGTCGGCACCCCGGCCGAGGGCGCACCGGAGTACCGGATCGAGGCGAAGATGTCGGCGCACGCGCTCGGCTACGGAGCCGGCGTCGACCTGTTCTACACGCCCGGCGAGCAGAGGATTCTCGCCGCCGCATCCTTCGAGCCACTGACCGCGACCGCGCAGTCCCCGGTGATTCCGCTCGACTTCCAGCCGATCATCGAAACGCAGGTGTCGTCGAAGTTCGTGCAGGCCGGCGATCCGATGCTGGACGACCTCACCGTGACGGTGATCAAGCACTCCTGGATCAAGGTCGACGGCAAGCCGGTGCCGGTGGTCGCGGAGGGTCGCCTCTATGGCCCGTTCGACGCGCAGCCGGCCGAAGCGAACGCGCCACCTGCGGGTGCGCCACTCGCCGGCACGGAGGAGCTCACCCTCACCCATGCCGGCCACTACACCTCGCCGGGCACGATCATCGCGCCCGAGTCGGGCTTCTACACGTGGGTGTGGTCGATCGACAAGACTGCGCAGGGCGATTGGGCGAAGTACCTCACCGATTCCTTCACTGATCGTTTCGGCCGGGTCGTAGAGACTTCGGTGGTGCCGTTTCAGCCGGAGGCGGTGTCGCAGGCGAATGGCCGGCTCGTGAAGCCTGGCGATGAGGTGACCGACACTATCACCGTCGCATCCACGAACGGGGCCTGGCTGAAACAGAACGGCGAACCGATCCCGGTGATCTTCGCGGGCACCGCCTACCAGGTGCCCGGCACCCTGCCCCCAGCCCAAGGCGCTGCGGTTCCTGCGGATGCGGTGCCGCTCGGCACCGTCACGGTCACGGCGACCGGGCCAGGCACCTACACCTCGCCGAAGGTGACGCTCCCGGATGCGGGGTTCGTGACCTGGGTGTGGGAGGTCAAGAAGAGCAGCCAGCCGGAATGGGTGCGACCGTTCATCGCCTCGGATTGGCGAGACGACTACGGCATCAACGTCGAGACGCACAGCGTCCGCTGGCCGCTCACCATCACCTCGGAAGTCCGCGAGTACAACGTTCACAAGGGCGGGCGGGCGTTCGACCGGATCACCGTCAGCGGGTTCCCCGAGAACCATCCCAGCTTTGAGGGCGACGGCTACTGGCAGCCCGACACCAAGGAGCTCACGCACACCGTCTACGGCCCCTTCGCCACCGATGCGGAGCTGACCGAGGACATGGAGCTGGACGATGCGCCGGTACTGACCCGGATCACGACCCCGGCGAAGAACGGGGTCTACGACACCGGCTACGGCGAGGACGATCGGATTCAGCCGACGGAGCCCGGCTACTACGTCGTGGTGACCCGGTTCGAGGGCGACGACCGGGTGCAGGACCCCTATTCCTTCCGCTGCCAGCCGCAGG
>CAMFIY010000272.1 GCA_945952575.1 uncultured Leucobacter sp. | reverse complement strand
GGACGTCGCCGGCGCCGTCCACGCCGTCCATGGCGAGGATCTCCTCCTCGACCGCGCCGCCGTAGCCTTCGGTCTGCGGATCGCCGTGCAGGCCGCCAGAGATGGCGTACTCCTCCTCGGGCGACAGCACGAGGCGGTGCCGGGTGTAGAGGCCGAAGATCATCAGCCCGACGATGTAGACGACCACGATCGCAACGATGGCCGGCCGGAATGTCTCGTTCAGCAGGAAGCCCAGGAAGATGAGTGCCGAGATCACGGCCGCGGCCGCGCCGCCGAAGACGCCCCACGGGCTCCGGTACGGGCGTTTCGCGTTCGGGAACTTCCGGCGCAGGATCAGGAACGAGAGCATCTGCATGAAGTAGGCGAGTACGGCGCCCCACACGGCGATGTTCAGCACGATCGCGCCGCCGACGCCGGTGTCGCCGCCGGTCATGCCCACGACCACGAGGGCGGCGAAGCCGATCAGCGCCCCGGCGAGCAGCGCGACCCACGGGGTCTGGCGCTTGCCGGTGAGCGAGAGGAACTTCGGGTAGTAGCCGGCGCGTGAGAGCGAGTACATGTTTCGGCCGTAAGCGAACATGATGCCCTGCAGCGAGGCGAGCAGTCCGAACAGCGCGAAGAGCGCGAGCAGGCCCGCCACCCAGGCGAGGTCGTCGCCGAGGATCGCGCGGAAACCGTCGAGCAGCGGCTCGCCGGATCCGCCCGTCGTCTGCGCACCCAGCACGGCGGTGTTCAGGAAGAGCACGAGCAGGCCGGTCGCGATCAGCGTGCCTCGGGCCCAGAGGCCGGCGCGCGGGATGTCGCGGACCGGGTTGTGCGACTCCTCGGCCGCGAGCGGGAGCTCCTCGATGCCGAGGAACAGCCACATGGCGAAGGGCAGGGCGAAGAGGATCGGCAGCACGCCGTGCGGCAGGAACTCGGACTGGCCGGGATCCGGCGCGATGTTCCAGAGGCTGCCCCAGTCGGCGGATCCGCTGAAGAGCGCCATGGCGCCGAAGAGCACGAGCACGCCGATGGAGACGAAGGAGACGATGATCGCGAACTTCAGCGAGATCGAGGCGCCGGCGGTGTTGAGCCCGACAAACGCGGCGTAGAGGATGATCCACCACACCCAGGTCGGCAGCGAGAAGCCCATCAGCCCCTCCGTCACGCCGTTGGCGTAGTTCGCCGAGAAGTAGACGATCACCGCGGTCGTGGCGACGTACTCGATCGACTCGGCGAGGCCGGTGACGAAGCCGCCCCAGGGGCCCATCGCCGCGCGGCCGAAGGAGTAGGCGCCGCCCGTGTGGGGCATGGCCGCCGCCATCTCGCCGATCGAGAAGACGAGGCCGTAGTACATGACGACGAGGACGGCGAAGGCGATCAGCATGCCGCCGAAGCCGGCGGCCTCGATGCCGAAGTTCCAGCCGGAGAAGTCGCCCGAGATGACCGCGCCGACGGCGAGGCCCCAGAGACCCCAGACGCCGGCGGAGCGCTTGAGCTTGCGTTTCTCGAAGTATCCCGACTCTGCGGTCGTATACGTGGCACCCGAGACTTTCAGTGTGTCTTTGGCCATGTCGGCCCCTCTCACTACGTTGTGAATCAGACGGTCAGCACCCGTGCTCGCTCTCGGCGAGGCGGGTTCAGGATCTGACTATAGTGAACCCAATGGTCGAGCAGAAGACCTTTTTTATGAACATTTTGTTTCGAAGCCCGAAGTATTCAACCGAATTTTCGCGACCTGCTGTACCAGCGGGGCACTAAAAGGTATATATTCGAACCATTCGGCACGGGGGCATGGTGCGCTGGCGAAATCGTCGGACACCCGAGCGCTCCCCGCACGCTCGAGGCGAGCGGGCCCCGTCCGGAACTCATCGATCTCAAGGAGGAGCACGGATGATCCCGGCGAGCGGCAATCTGACACCCGAGGAGCTGCGGCAGTCCGTCGCCTCCGGCGAGATCGACACGGTCATCGTCGCGTTCACCGACATGCAGGGCCGTCTCGTCGGCAGCCGACTCTCCGCCCCGCTCTTCGTCGAGGACGTCATGGAGCACGGCGCGGAGTGCTGCAACTACCTGCTCGCGGTCGACGTGGAGCTGAACACGGTCGACGGCTACAAGCTGACCAGCTGGGAGTCCGGCTACGGCGACATGGCGATGCTCCCGGATCTCTCCACCCTGCGCCGCACGCCCTGGCTGCCGGGCACCGCAATGGTGATCGCGGACCTCACCACCGCGAGCGACCACACTCCGATCCCGGTCTCGCCCCGCGCGATCCTGCGCCGCCAGATCGATCGCCTCGCCGAGCGCGACCTCGTCCCCTACGTCGGCACCGAGCTCGAGTTCATCGTGTTCGACGACGACTACCGCAGCGCCTGGCGCAGCGGCTACCGGGATCTCACCCCGGCGAGCGACTACAACACCGACTACGCCCTGCAGGGCTCGACCCGTCTCGAACCGCTGCTGCGAGACATCCGCAACAGCATGGACGGCGCCGGGATGTACTGCGAGGGCGTGAAGGGCGAGTGCAACCTCGGCCAGCAGGAGATCGCCTTCCGCTATTCGCACGCACTGCCGACCTGCGACAACCACTCGATCTACAAGAGCGGGTCCAAGGAGATCGCGGACGCGCACGGCAAGAGCCTCACCTTCATGGCGAAGTTCAACGAGCGCGAGGGCAACAGCTGCCACGTGCACACGAGCCTGCGCGATTCGGCGGGCGCCCCGGTCTTCGCCGACGCCTCGGCCGCGGACGGCATGTCGCCTATGTTCCGCAGCTTCATCGCCGGGCAGCTCGCCGCGATGCGCGAGTTCACGCTGCTCTACGCGCCGAACATCAACTCCTACAAGCGCTACGTCGACGGCAGCTTCGCCCCGACCGCGGTGGCCTGGGGCCACGACAACCGCACCTGCGCGCTGCGCGTGGTGGGCAAGGGGCACGGCATGCGCGTCGAGAACCGGGTGCCCGGCGGCGACGTGAACCAGTACCTCGCGGTCGCGGGCATGCTGGCCTCGGGGCTGAAGGGCATCGAGCAGGGGCTCGAACTCGGCGAGCCGCTGCGCGGCAACGCGTACACGAGCGACGTCGAGCGCGTGCCGACGACGCTGCGCGACGCGGCGGACCTCTTCGAGCGGTCGGAGCTGGCGCGCGAGGTCTTCGGCGAGGACGTGGTCGAGCACTACGTGCACGCCGCCCGGGTCGAGGTGCGGGCGTTCGACTCCGCCATCACGGATTGGGAGCGGGTGCGTGGCTTCGAGCGTCTCTGAGACCGGCGCCGGCACGGCGGCGAGCGCGCCCCTGATCGGCATCACCAGCTACCTCGAGCAGGCGAGGACCGGAGTCTGGGACGTGCGCGCGTCCTTCCTGCCGAAGGTCTACCTCGACGCGGTCACCGATGCGGGCGGGATCGCCGTCGTGCTGCCGCCGCAGCCGGTGGACGACGAGACCGCGCAGCGCATCGTCGGATCGCTCGACGGCCTGATCGTGGCGGGCGGCGCCGACGTGGATCCCGCACGCTACGGCGAGCAGGCGCACGAGCGGACCGGCGCTCCCCGTGAGGATCGGGACGCGTTCGAGGACGCGCTGCTGCGGGCGGCCATCGACGCCGAGCTGCCGTTCCTGGGGATCTGCCGGGGCGCTCAGATGCTCAACGTGGCCCTCGGCGGCACTCTGATCCAGCACCTTCCCGACGAGGTCGGCGACGACCGCTACCAGCTCGGCGAGGGAGTCTTCAATCCCATCGAGGTCGAGGTCGATGCGGGGTCCCGGATCGCCGGGATCATGGGCGAGGATCGTCGCGCCACGGCACCCCTCTACCATCACCAGGCCATCGGCGAGGTCGCCAATGGCCTCACCGTGACCAGCCGCACCGAGGACGGCGTGATCGAGTCGCTCGAACTCGATTCCGTGCCCTTCGGGATCGCCGTGCAGTGGCATCCCGAGGAGCACGCCGAGGATCGCCGGCTCTTCGCCGGGCTCGTACAGGCGGCCAAGGATCACCGGTCCTCCCGAAGCAAGTAAGGAACGCAATGAGCTACACCGTCATCAACCCGGCGGACGAGACCGTCGTCGAGGAGGTCGCGCACCTCGACCTGGCCGAGACCGACGCCGCGATCGCCCGCGCCGCGACCGCCCAGCGGGAGTGGGCGCGACTGGCCCCGGCGGATCGGGCGAAGGCGCTGCGCAGCTTCGCCGACGCGGTGGACGCCGACGTCGAGCGCCTCGCGCAGATGGAGACGGCCAACTCGGGCCATCCGATCACGCAGTCGCGCTGGGAGGCCGGGCACGTGCGCGACGTCCTCGAGTACTACTCGGCGACGCCGGAACGACTGATCGGCCAGCAGATCCCGGTCGCGGGCGGCCTCGACGTGACGTTCCACGAGCCGCTCGGCGTCGTCGGCGTCATCACCCCCTGGAACTTCCCGATGACCATCGCCTCCTGGGGCTTCGCCCCGGCGCTGGCCGCCGGCAACGCCGTGGTCCTGAAGCCGGCCGAATGGACGCCGCTCACCAGCATCCGCCTCGGCG
>CAMFIY010000271.1 GCA_945952575.1 uncultured Leucobacter sp. | reverse complement strand
CCGCGGCGGTGGCCGCGGCAGCCGTCGCGCGGAAACGCGATGCGTTTCCCCGCAGTGACGACTGCTATTCGCTCCTACGACTGAGTTGATTCTTCTTGCCCTTCAGAAGCCGGTGGGCTTCTGCGGCATCGCCGCGCGCAAAGCGATGCTTTGCGTCTGAGCGGCTGGCCGGGGCACAACGCCGTTGTAGCTATTCGTTCCTATGACGCATAGACGCTGAGCCGACAACGCCGCCCGCGGCGGTGGCCGCGGCAGCCGTCGCGCGGAAACGCGATGCGTTTCCCCGCAGCGACGACTGCTATTCGCCCCTACGACTGAGCACAGGCTAGCCCACGCCGAGCCGGGGCAGTGCGAAAATCGTCGCGTCCCCCGGCTCAGCCTGCCGGAACGGTTCGAGCTCGTCGTCCCAGGCATCGCCCAGCGCGAGCCTCAGTTCTCTGGCGAGCCGATCCGCATCCCCCGCGGCGGCGGTGATCGCGGCGCGCACCGCGTCCTCCGCCAGCACTCCGTTGCCGGCCGCGTCGGTCTGCATGTGGAAGATGCCGAGACTCGGCGTGTGCATCCAGCGCCCGCCGTCGCTCACTGCCGTTTGATCCTCGGTGATCTCGAAGCGCAGCTGCTCCCAGCCGAAGAGCGAGGAGGCCACCGCGGCGGCCGTGCCGATCGGGCCGCGCCACTCGATCTCTGCACGGAAGGAATCGGCGAGGAGCGGTTGCGGCGACCAGTCGAGCTTGACGACGGTGCCGACCCGGCTGGCGAGCGCCCATTCGACGTGGGAGAAGACCGCACGAGGGCACGAGTGCACGATGAAGAGACCCGAGGCGGTGGCCCGAGCTGCTATCGACGTCATGACGGTCTCCCCTCGATTCGAATCGTCTTCCCCAACGTCGAACCACGGGTCGCATGCGGCACCGTCGAGCGGTGACGCACCATCGTCATCCCCAGCATGCCACTAATCCCCGGCAGAGGCAACGCCGGAGCAATGTGACCCCCGAATACACAGCGAGTTCGGATTCCGGCCTCCGAGCAGTACGGTGGAGCTGTGAAACCGTTTCTCCTCATCGCCACGCGCAGCGACGAACGCGCCGCGGCAGAGGAGCACGCGTCCTATTGCACGCTGACGGGTCTGCTGCCCGAGGACCTGGAGTGGCGCCGGATCGAGAGCGCCCCGCTCGGCGACGTGGAGTTCTCGCGCTACAGCGGGATCATCCTGGCCGGCAGCCCCTTCACGGTGAGCGAGCCGAACGACCTGAAGTCTCCCGATGAGTTGCGCGTGGAGCGCGAGCTCGCCGAGCTGCTCGACCGCGTGATCGGCAGGGACTTCCCGTTCCTCGGCATCTGCTACGGGATCGGCACGATCGGCCGCCACCAGGGGGCCAAGGTGGACCGCACCTACGGCGAGTCGACGCAGGCCGCCCGCATCAGCCTGACGGCGGAGGGTCTGGCGGACCCGCTGTTCGGCGAGCTCCCCCCGGAGTTCGACGCCTTCGTCGGCCACAAGGAGGCGCTCGCCGAGGTGCCGCCGCACCTCGCCGTCCTCGCATCCTCACCGGGTTGCCCGGTGCAGGCGTTCCGCGTCGGCGAGAACGTGTACGCGACCCAGTTCCACCCCGAGCTCGACGCCGGCAGCATGTCGTCGCGCGTGCGCACCTACAGCAACCACGGCTACTTCGATCCCGCTGAGATCGATCAGCTGATCGAGCGGGTAGAGGCGGCCGACGTCCGGGCCTCGCACCTGGTGCTGGCCCGCTTCATCGAGCAGTACATCAGCTCCTCCCCCGAACCCGGAACGGCGCGCGGCCGGGTCGAGGCCGCGATGGCTCAGCGCGTCTGATCCAGCGCCTCGCTGATTCCGAGCAGGAGCGCGCTCTGCCGCTCCTCCCAGCCGTGACCGTCGGGGTCCGGCCAGGTCGAGAGCTTCACGATCACGGAGTCCGACTGCGGATCCAGCCAGAGGTTCTGACCGTGGATCCCGATGCCGCTGATGTTGCCGCGCTCGTTCTCGAAGCACCACCACTGCCGGGTGTAGGAACCGCCGGGCAGCATGCTCTGATCCATCACGGCGGGATCGCCGCCCGCGAACACCGACCGCACCCACGCCTCCGAGACGACGCGGCCACCGGGCGCCATGCCGCCGTCGAGCATCATGCGCCCGACGCGGGCGAGATCCCGAGCGGTGCAGCAGACGCCGCCGTTCGCGAAGCCGAAGCCGCTGGCGTCGACCGTGATCGCTGCGTCGCGATCCGCGTCGAGCTTCGACCAGAGATACACCGAGAGCGCCTCGGAGTAGCGCAGACCGGTGACGCGCTCGATGATCCATGCGAGCACGTCGGTGTTGGCCGAGCAGTACTGGAACTGGCCGATGCCATCGCCCCCGTCATCGACGCCCCGCAGCGTGGTGAGGAACTCGTAGTCGTCGTAGGGGTCGCCCGCCCGGCGGTGCCGCCATCCGGCGGAACGATCGTGCGTCTGCACCTCGGAGCCCGGATCGACGTACTCTTCGCGGTAGTCGATCCGGATCACCATGTCGAGCGCGTGCTGCACGCTCGGGCCGTCGTAGACGGATCCGGCGAGCTCGGGCACGTAGGCGGTCACGGGGTGCTCGGGATCGATCCGCCCCTCGTCGATGAGCGCACCGACCACGGTGCTGCAGAGCGATTTCGAGACGCTCATGAGCAGGTGGAGATCGTCGGGTGCGAAACCGGGCCGGTAGTACTCGGCGACCACCCTGTCGCCGCGCAGCACGAGGAAGGCGTCGGTATAGGTCTCCTCCAACTCCCGCACGAGATCGGGCAGGGAGCCGGTGAGCGCGTCGAGGCGCACCGTCGCCTCGACGGGTGCGGCCGGCGAGCGGCGCGACACCGCAGCGGTCGGCACGAGTTCGCCGAGATGGGAGAAGGCCCAGCGGTTGTGCGGCGGATCCTGCCAGGTGCCGAGCGTCGGTTCGCCGGCCGGCGCACCCGGGTAGCGCGGCGGATGCGAACCGGTGTCGGCGCTCGGCCGGCGCCCGCTCATGCGGCGGTCCCCGTGCGGATCCGCCTGCCCACGAGGAGCACGTACAGGCCGGCGGAGACGAGCAGGCCAGCGGGCACGGAGAGGTCGATGTAGCCGATCGCCACGGCTCCCGGCCCGGTCCAGACGTCGGTGGAGAGGAAGAGCGCGGTGGCCGCACCGCCGAGCACGACCGACACGATTCCGGCCAGGCCGAAGCCCCGGGTGAACCAGAACGGCCCGCCCGGCTCCTCGTCGAAGAGGTCTTCACCGCGATAGCTCGAACGGCGGAGGACGATGTCGGTGACGTACACCGCCATGGTCGGCACGGAGATGATGAGCAGGAACTGCAGCATCAGGTTCACAGCGTCGAGCAGGCTCGTCGACATCACCAGGTAGATGGTGAACGCGGTGCCGAGCACGCCGATCAGGACGGCGGACGGGATGCGCTTCATCGGCACGCCGATCGACTGGAACGCCATGCTGGCGGTATACGTGGTCATGCCGTTCAGGGCGACGGTGTTGACGACGACGCCGATCACGAAGACGGGTCCGAGCCACACCGGCAGCATGTCGAGCAGTGCGTACTCGATGCCGGCGTCCATCGAGGTCACGCCCGTGGCGAGCAGCGCGCCGACCACGGTGAAGAAGAAGCACGGGATCGCGCCGCCCAGCGCAGTCGCGGCGACGATGTGCGACGGCTTCGTCTCCTTCGGCAGGTAGCGCGCGAGGTCCGCGCTGTTCGAGTAGGAGAGCGGGGTGGAGGCGAGGATCGCGAAGCCGATGGAGATCGCCGACCAGAGCGGGATGCCGTGCAGCGGTTCGGGCTGCGTGAAGGTCCAGTCGATGTGGGGCAGGATGAACCCGGTGACGACGAGGAAGATGACGAGCAGCGCGATCGTCACGTAGTTGTAGGCGCGCAGGATCAGGCCGTGGCCGTAGACGGCGACGAGCACGGTGATCGCCGAGACGATGACGGTGACGACGATCGCGGCGACCGTCTTGTCGATGCTCCCCCAGCGGGTCACCAGCTCGGCGCCCATGAATGAGGAGGCCACCCAGTTCAGCGCGAGGAATACGCCGGAGATGAACCAGCCGTAGATCGCGATGACGATGCGGTTGCCCTGGATGCCGTAGATCGCGCGCTGGATCACCGAGCCCGAGGTGCCGGCGGCCGGGCCGCTCACCGCGACGATGCCGGGCAGCACCCAGAGCAGACAGGCGGCGAAGATGACGAGGATCGCCTGCCAGATCTCGAGGCCGAGCAGGATCATGGTCGCCCCGATGGTGAAGTTGAGCACGCTCACGTTCGGAGCCGCCCAGACCGCGAAGAGATCTCGGGCGCGCCCGTGGCGCTCGGAGGGGCGGACGAGCTCGATGCCCCGGGTCTCGAGCTGCGTGGCCGAGTCGGTGTAGTCGGCCGCGGTCGTGCCGGTACCGGTGTCGTGTGTCACAGGGATCCTTCCTGGGCGCGCATCCTCGTCGCGCCTACGTTCAGCGTCTTCGCCTGGTCCAGACT
>CAMFIY010000270.1 GCA_945952575.1 uncultured Leucobacter sp. | reverse complement strand
CCCAGCACGAGGAGGGTGATCGTCGCGCCGAGGCCGAAGCGTCCGAGCCGTCGGTTGCCCGCCAGCAGCTGAGCCGTCCCGGGCAGCACGAAGCCGAGCAGCACGAGCCAGCGCGCGCGCTTGTCCATGAGCGGCGGCGAGTCGGTGTCGGGGTTGCGCAGCGGGCGCTCGAGCTCGATCGTCATGCTGCGGATCCGCCCGCGTATCCGCCGGGATTGGCCGACTGCCAGGCCCAGGTGTCGGCGCAGGCCTCGGCGAGGGTCCGGGTCGTCCGCCACCCGAGTTCGGCGTTCGCCTTGGCGGGGTCGGCGACCATCTCGGCGACGTCTCCCGGGCGCGCCGGGACGATCTCGTAGGGGATCTCCCGACCCGAGGCGGTCTCGAACGCCCGGACGACCTCGAGCACGCTCGATCCGGTGCCCGAACCCAGGTTGTAGGCCGTCGTCCCCGGCATCGTCCGCTCGAGCGCGGCGACGTGGCCCTCCGCGAGATCCATCACGTGGATGTAATCGCGCACCCCGGTGCCGTCGACCGTCGGATAGCCGTCGCCGAAGACGCTGAGGCGTTCTCGTTTGCCCACGGCCACCTGCGCGATGAACGGCATGAGATTGTTCGGGATCCCGCTCGGATCCTCGCCGATGCGGCCAGACGGGTGCGCGCCTACCGGGTTGAAGTAGCGCAGCAGCACGGCCTCGAGCTCGGGACGCGCCGCCTGCGCGTCCCTGATGATCTGCTCGTTCATCGCCTTCGACCAGCCGTAGGGATTGGTGAGCCCCACGCCGACGGGGTGCAGCTCGTCCTGCGGCAGATGCTGCGGATCTCCGTAGACGGTCGCGCTCGAGCTGAACACGATCTTCGTCGCGCCGTTCTCCCGCATCGCATCCAGCAGATTCAGGGTGGAGACGAGATTGGTGCGGTAGTAGCGGGTCGGTTGACGCACGGATTCGCCGACGGCCTTGAGCCCCGCGAAGTGGATCGCCGCCTCGAACTCGACGCCGGCCAGTGCCGCGGGCCCGACTCCCGAGCCGGTGGCGGGATCGGGTGCGGAGAGATCCGCATCGATCACCCGGATCGGGGATCCGGTGAGCTCTTCGACCCGTCGCACGGCCTCGACGCTGCTGTTGGAGAAGTCGTCCAGCACGATCACCTCGTGGCCGCGCTCGATCAGGACGAGCGCGGTGTGCGAGCCGATGTACCCGGCGCCGCCGGTGAGAAGTACACGCATGGAGTCAAGGGTAAGCGGGGCGCGGCGAGCGGGCCTTGGAACCCGCCGAAAGCGTCATGAATGCCGATCAAGAGCGCACCGATCCCACGACGCCCAGGCGAGACTCATGAAGATTTCGTAGACTCGGTCGGAAACCGATCGCAACTTCATCAGCCGCCGAGGAGGACCGTGGCGACGCTCACCCTCATAGGCGAGCCGTTCCCCGACGGGGAGGCCGCCGCTCACGCGGAGGCCGCACGCGAACTCACCCGCGCGGTCGCCGCAGTCGCGCCGCGCGGCTGCAGCGCCCGGCTGCTCGTCGCGGCGGATCGGTCGGCCCCTGCCTTCGAGTCGGCGCGCGCCGAGACCGAGCGGCTCCCGCTCAGATCGTCGGTCCTGCCCGTGCTGTGGCGCACCGGCATGAGCGCGCGCCCGCTGGACGGGGAGCTCGTGCATGCGCTCACCCCCCTCGTCGCGCTGCGATCCCGCGGCGAGGACGACGGATCGCAGTCCTCGGTGACGGTGCCGCACGCTCTCGGCTGGGTGGCCCCCGAATCGATGGGCGCGGGCGTGGCGCGCCAGTACCGCGCATTCGTGAAGCGCGCGGTGAAGCACGCGGACATCGTGGTCACCTCGACCCACGCGGTCGCGCAGGCGCTGCAGGAGCGCTACGGCGCAGACCTCGCGGTGCAGGTCATCCCGCTCGCCGCGCCGCCGAGCTACCTCGCGGCTGAGGATTCGGCGGAACGCCGCTCGCACTTCGGCCTCCCCGACCGGTATGTGGCGACCACGGCCGGCCCCGGAGACTTCGGGCGGCTGGAGTGGCTGCTGGATGCGCTCGCGAAGGATCCGACGCTGCCGGATGTCGCGGTGATCGCCGGGTCCGTCCCGCTCGAGCGTGACGAGGATCACGCGGACGCGGGCAGGACGGCGAACGACCCCGAGCACGATGCGCCGTCGGCGGCGCCCGATTGCGTGGCCGCAGTCGTCGCAGCCATCCCGCCGGCCATCGCGAGCCGCGTCCACGTGGTGCACCCGCGCGAACTCGCCGACATCGGCGCCGCGCTCTCGGGCGCCGAGCTCCTCGCGATCCCGCAGTCGAAGCTCGGGGCCGGATACGAGGTGCTCGGCGCGCTGGCAGCCGGTCTGCCCGTCCTGCACTCCGGCTGCCCGTGCACGAGCGAGCTGACCCTGGACGCCGGCATCGCCGCCGAGGACGCCGACGGCTTCGCGCGCGAACTCGTCCGGCTGACGAGCGACGGGGCCGAACGCGGCCGGCTCGGCGTGCTGGCCGAGGATCGGAGTCGTGGGTTCACCTGGGCCGCCACCGCGATGGCGCTCTGGGAGCTCCACGCGAACATCTGACCGAGCGGGATGCGCGGGTCCGGGTGCGAGCCCAGGAGAGGACGACGGAGGATCAGGCGTCGGCGACGCGAGCCTGCAGGGCGGCGTTCTTCGCCTCGACCTGCGCGGTGAGTTCTGCGGCATAGGCGTCGAGCTCCGCGGCGATCGCGGGATCGTGCGCGCCGAGGATCCGGGCGGCGAGCAGGCCGGCGTTCTTCGCGCCGCCGATGCTGACGGTGGCGACGGGGATCCCTCCGGGCATCTGCACGATCGAGAGCAGCGAGTCGAGTCCGTCGAGCTTCGCGAGCGGCACCGGCACGCCGATCACCGGGAGCGTGGTCATCGAGGCCACCATGCCGGGCAGGTGCGCGGCGCCGCCGGCTCCGGCGATGATGACCCGCAGCCCGCGCCCGGCGGCGGCTCGCGCATAGCCGACCATCTTCTCCGGGGTGCGGTGCGCGCTCACGACCTCGACCTCGTGCGGGATCCCGAACTCGCGGAGCACCTGCACCGCCTCGCTCATCACCGAGAAGTCGGAGTCGGATCCCATGATGACGCCGACGAGGGGCGCAGTCTCAGCCATTCCCCTATCGTATCCGGCCGGCGACCGATCATTCCGAGGGGCGGACCGGATCAGCGGAACGCGGCGGCGGCGGCGCGGGCCTCGGCGCGCACGGCGGCGAGATCCTGCCCGGTGACCGTCACGTGGCCGACCTTGCGGCCCGGGCGCGGCTGCTTGTCGTAGCTGTGCACCTTGGCGCGCGGGTGCTCGGCCAGCACGGTCGCATAGCGCACGGGCATCGGCCCCTCGGCCGGGCCGCCGAGCACATTCACCATCACGGCGACGGGCGCGGTCATCGAGGTGTCGCCGAGCGGCAGATCGGCGACCGCGCGGAGGTGCTGTTCGAACTGGCTGGTGACCGAGCCCTCGATCGAGAAATGGCCCGAGTTGTGCGGCCGCATGGCGAGCTCGTTGACGAGCACGCGGCCGTCGCTCGCCTCGAACATCTCGACCGCGAGCACGCCCGTGACACCGACGCCCTCGGCCACGATGCGGCCGATTCTCGCGGCCTCCTCGAGCGTCGCGGGATCCGCGACCGGAGCGGGTGCGATCACCTCGGCGCACACTCCGCCCTCCTGCACGGTCTCGACGACGGGCCAGCTGCGGATCTCGCCGCTCGGGCGCCGCGCGACCAGCTGGGAGAGCTCGCGGGTGAAGTCGACGAGCTCCTCGACCAGCAGGTGGCCGCCGTGACCGTCCTCGGCGAGTGCGGTGAACCAGTCGCGCACCTCGTCGGCCTGGGAGATCACACGCACCCCCTTGCCGTCGTAGCCGCCGCGCGCGGTCTTCGCGACGGCGCGGCCGCCGTGTCCGTCGATGAAGGCCTGCAGCACCTCCTCGTTCGCGACCGCCGCCCAGGCGGGGACCGGCACGCCGAGCTCGGCGAGCTTCTGCCGCATCAGGATCTTGTCCTGCGCGTACTGCAGCGCATCCGGGCGCGGGTGCACGGCGACGCCGCGCGATTCCAGCTCGCGCAGGATCTCCCGGGGCACGTGCTCATGGTCGAAGGTCACGACGTCGACGGTGTCGGCGAAGGCGTAGACCGTCTCCGGATCGCGGTAGTCGCCGACCGCGTCGGCCGCGCGATCCGCACTCGACCCCTCGGTCTCGGCGAGCACGCTGATCCGCAACCCCAGGTGGATCGCGGGCGGCACCATCATCCTGGCGAGCTGCCCGCCCCCGATGACGCCGATTCTGATGCTGCCGTGTTCGCCCGCTGCCATGGCTCCAATTCTACGGAGTGCAATTGGTTGACATACATCAACCAATTGAATACAGTTGATCTTCGTCAACTTTCTCGGCGCCGGGCCGACCGCAACCGCTCGTCCGGCGCTTCTCCGCTCTCACACAGACACAGGATCAAACCTGTCTCTTATACACATCTCCGAGCCCACGAGACGCTC
>CAMFIY010000269.1 GCA_945952575.1 uncultured Leucobacter sp. | reverse complement strand
AGGATCAGGCGGATGCAGGACGACTTGCCGGAGCCGGAGGCGCCCACGATGAACACGAACTCACCGCGCTCGATGTTCAAGCTGATGCCGTCGAGCGCCGGGCGCTGTGTGCCGCGGTACTTCTTGGTGACATTTTCGAAGAGGATCATGACGCGTTCGACCCTACGCGCCGGATCACGCGACGCTGCGGCGGCGCGCCGCCGCACGGGGCACTGCGGCGCGGGTTCTCAGGAAGCGATGCGAACGCCGGCTCCTCGGGCTCGCGATCACCGGGCGGCGGCGAAGGCCTCATCGAGGATGTGCAGGGCCTCATCGATGAGCTCATCGGTGATGTTGACCTGCGGAAGCAGTCGGAGCACGTGACCGTCGCTGCCCCCTGCCATCACGAGGAGCCCCCGCTCGACCGCACCGCGGCTCACGCGCTGGAACGCCGCCGCGTCCGGGCCGCCCTCCGAATCGATGAGTTCCACGCCGAAGAGCGAGCCGAAGCCTCGCACATCCCCGATGATCGCGTGCTTCGTCTTCAGCGCCTCGAGGCCGGCCCGCAGGCGCTCCCCGATAGCCGCCGTGCGATCCATCGCGCCGGGAGCCGCCAACTGCCCGAGCACCTCCACCGCCGCTGCGCAGGCGACCGGGTTGCCGCTGTAGGTGCCGCTCAGCGCGCCCGCGGGCATGGCGTCCATGATCTCGGCCCGTCCGACGATGCCCGAGAGCGGGATGCCCGCGCCGATGGCCTTCGCCGTCACGACGATGTCCGGAACGAAGCCGAAGTGCTCACTCGCGAACAGCTTGCCGGTGCGACCGAGACCCGTCTGGATCTCGTCGGCGATCACGAGGATGCCGTTCTCGTTGCACCAGGCCTGAATGGTCTCGAGGTAGCCGTCGGCGGGGACGACGACGCCGCCCTCCCCCTGGATCGGCTCGACCACGAAGCAAGCGAGGTTGTCGGCACCCGAGACCTTCTCGAGATACTTGATCGCCGCGCGCGCGACCGCCGCACCGCCCTGCCCTCCGTCGCGGTAGGGGTAGGAGGTCGGCACGCGGTAGATCTCCCCGGGGCGGGGCCCGGCGCCGGTCGAGTACGGCTGCGCCTTGTAGTTCATGCCGAGGGTCAGGTTGGTTCGGCCGTGGTAGCCGTGGTCGACGACCGCGATGCCGTTGCGGCGGGTGAAGGAGCGCGCCACCTTGACGGCGTTCTCGATCGCCTCGGCCCCGGTGCTGCTGAGCGCGGCCTTCTTGGGGAAGTCACCGGGGGTCAGCTCGGTGAGCAGGCGAGCGACCTCGGTGTACAGCTCGTAGGGGGTCACCGTGAAGAGCGTGTGGGAGAAGCGGTCCAGCTGCGCCCGCATCGCGTCGACGGCCGCGGCGTTGCCGTGGCCGAGCGAGGTCACGCCGATGCCGCAGCCGAAGTCGATGAACTCGTTGCCGTCGAGATCGGTGAGGATCGAGCCCTCTGCGCGATCGATGTAGATCGGCATGTACGAACTCACCGAACTCGATACGTACCTCTGGCGGCGGGCGTGCGCCTCGGTCGAACGCGGTCCCGGCACCTGGGTGCGGACGCGCTGCGGGAATGTAGCGGTAGTGGTCATGTGCTCTCTCCTCTAGCTGTACCCGTATCGGCCGGGCGGCCCGGGTGACGAATGAACGGTGCGAACCTCAGACGGTGTCGCGACGGGCGATGTTGTAGAAGCGGATCTCCTGGTACTCCTCGAGACCCTCGTGGCTGCCTTCTCGTCCGAGACCCGACTGCTTCATGCCGCCGAAGGGCGCGGCGACGTTCGACGGCACGCCGTTGTTGACCCCGACGAGGCCGGTCTCGAGCTGGTCGGCCACGTTGAGGGCGCGGTCCAGGTTCTCGGTGAAGACGTAGCCCGAAAGGCCGAACGGGGTGGCGTTCGCGAGTTCCAACGCCTCGGCCTGGGTCGAGAACCGGCTGATCGCGGCGACCGGTCCGAAGATCTCCGTCGACGCGATCTCCGCCTCGGCGGGAACCCGGTCGAGCACCGTGGCCTCGAAGAAGTAGCCGGGCACCTCGGGGGCGCTTCCGCCTGCGCGCAGCTCGGCGCCGAGATCGACGGCGTTCTCGACGAGCGAGGTCAACCGGGTGACCGCACGACCATCGATGACCGGCCCGAGGTCCGCGCCTTCCGCGATCGCCGCGCCGAGTCTGACGTTCGCCATCTTCTCCGAGAACGCCTCGACGAAGGCGTCGGCGATACCGTCCTGGACGAAGATGCGATTCGCGGCCACGCAGGACTGTCCACCGTTGCGCATCTTGGCGAGGAACACTCCTTCGACGGCGCGTTCGAGGTCTGCATCGTCGAAGACGAGCACCGGCGCGTTGCCGCCGAGTTCCATCGAACTCTTCACGATGTTCTTGGCCGCGAGCTCCATGAGGGTGGATCCGACCTCCGTGGACCCCGTGAACGAGATCTTGCGCACACGCGGATCGCCGAGCACGGCTTCGCTGAAGGCGCCCGAAGCCGTCGTCGTGACGACCCGCATCAGCTCGCGGGGAATCCCGGCCTCCGCCATCAGTTCCACGACGAGGAGGGTGGTGAGCGGCGTCAGGCCCGCAGGCTTGATGATGGAGCCGCAGCCGGCGGCTAGCGCCGGCGCGATCTTGCGGGTGATCATCGCCATCGGGAAGTTCCACGGAGCGATCAGCAGCGCGAGCCCCACGGGCGCGCGCTTGGTGAGGATGGTCGATCCGCCTGCCGGGTTCTCCCGGTAACCGCCGGCGGGGCGGAGCAGCTCGTCGGCGTACCAGCGCACGTAGTCGGATGCGTACTGGACCTCGCCCTCCGCCTCCGCGAGGGTCTTGCCCATCTCGCGGCTGATGACGTAGGCCAGGCGCCCTCGGTTGGCGATCAGGTGGGCGTAGACGTCGTGCAGGACGTCCGAGCGGTGGCGCGGGGTGGTGGCGGCCCAGGCTCGGCCCGCCTCGTCCGCGATGGCGACCTGCTCGACGGCGTACTCGGTCGAGTAGCTCGGCAGGGTCGCGATGCGCTGTTCGGTCGATGGATCGAGCACGGCGAATTCGTGGGCCCGGGGCTCATGGTTCGCGAAACCCGGCAGACTGGCGATCGCGGCGTCGGACGCGGCGGCGCGCTGGGCTGAAGGGGTGAGCAGCTTCATCGGATCGGGCTCCATTCTCGGGTTCGCAAGACCGGGCATCCGCGGCCTCATGGCCGAGTTCACGAAATCGACCACCGGAGGCATTCGCTCGGACCGTCGCGAGGCGACTTTCCTCACGCCCTAGTCTTGAATGACTGTATAACAGTAACATAGTTAAAGTGCCTCGGCATCCGCCCATCCACTTTCGGGGATCGGCGGCGCGGCGCGTCCCGGGAAAGGGGATAGGACATGCACGATCTTCTTGTCGGGGTCGCTCAACGGCTCCCCCTCCCGGCGGCCGATCCGCTCCCGGCCTTCGCCGACGATGTCGCCCGGACGATGGACCGGCATCCGGGGCTGGGGATGCTCGTCTATCCCGAACTGCACCTCGTCGGCGTGGAGTCCCTGCCGCCGGCGCCGCGCGGTTCGGCCCTCGCCGCCTCGGCGCAACGGCTGGACTCCCCCTTCATCGCGTCGCTCGGACGCATCGCGGCGACGCATCGGATCTGGCTCTGCCCGGGCAGTATCGTCGAGACCGACGAGAGCGGGCTGCTCCACAACACGCAGTTGCTCTTCTCACCCGACGGCTGGCTCCGAGCGGGTTATCGGAAGATGTTCCCCTGGCGGCCATACGAGGAGTTCACCCCCGGAACCCGCTTCGTCGTCCAGGACTTGGACGGAGCCGGGACCGTCGGCCTCTCCAATTGCTACGACGTCTGGTTCCCCGAGCACTCCCGTCAGCTGGCCTGGCTCGGCGCAGAAGTGATCGTCAATGTGGCGCAATCCTGCGCACGGGACCGCGTGCAGGAACTGGTGCTCGCGCGTGCCCACGCCATCATGAACCAGTGCATGTTCATCAGCGCGAATTGCGCGGCGCCGTTCGGCCGCGGCCGGAGCATCATCGTCGACGCCGAAGGCGAGATCCTGGCAGAGGCGGGTCTGGAGGAGATGACCCTGGTCGCGTCGATGGCGTCCGGGCGGATCCTCGAGACGAGGGCATACGGCACCGCCGGCCTCAACCGCCCATGGGAGCAGTTCCGGCCGGACGACGCGCAGATCCGGCTTCCGATGTACGAAGGCGTGATCGCCCCGAGCCGGTGGTCGCCGCGATGACCGGTGACGGAGCGGTCGCACTCGTCACGGGCGCGACGTCGGGCATCGGGGCCGGAGTCGCGCGGCGACTCGCCGACGCGGGGTTCCGCGTCATGCTCTCGGGGCGCTCCCCCGAGCGCGGGCGAGAGGTCGCCGATTCGATAGGGGGTGGCGCAGGTTTCTTCCCCGCCGACACTCGCCTGCCGGAGGATGCGCGCGCACTCGTGCGCGCGACTGTGGAGAGGTTGGGCAGGCTCGATGTCCTCGTGAACAACGCGGCCATCGATCACACCAATGATCTCCTCGAC
>CAMFIY010000268.1 GCA_945952575.1 uncultured Leucobacter sp. | reverse complement strand
TGCTGGTGCACGAGATCGCCGAGGTGATCGTGATCCTCAACGGCCTGCGCGCCGCCCGGACTCGGAAGGAGCCGACCGCATGAAGGTCGAACTGCTGCACATCGTCGACTGCCCGAACACGGCAATCGCCGAAGCCAACGCACGCGCGGCGCTGGATGCTCTCGGGCTCGGGGCCGTTCCTGTCGAGCTGGTGACGATCCGAACCGAGGCCGAGGCGGCGAGCACCCAGTTCGGAGGCTCGCCCACGATCCTCCTCGACGACGTCGACCTGTTCCCGACGGCCCCGGTTCGCTCGCTGGCGTGCCGGGTCTACGCGACGGAAAGCGGGTACGCCGGAGCGCCCACGCAGGAGCAGATCGAAGCAGCGCTGCGAGGCGCATCCCGGTAGAGCGAGAACGACCGGTGACGCGATCACTGGGTCACACCTCACGGCAAAGCGGTGTTCGCCGTAAAGTTCGCGGACCCGGAAACACACCGGAGGGGTAGGGCCATTGGCCTCTGCCCCTCCGGTGCTCGCAGCTCGTCAGGCGAGTAGTTCGGCGAGGAGGGTCTCGACGCGGGCCTTGATGTCGTCGCGGATCGGGCGCACAGCATCGATGCCCTGCCCCGCCGGGTCGTCGAGCTTCCAGTCCTCGTACCGCTTGCCCGGGAAGAACGGGCAAGCGTCGCCGCAACCCATGGTGATCACGACGTCGGAGTCCTGCACGGCCTCGGTGGTGAGCACCTTGGGCTGTTCGGCGGTGATGTCGATGCCTTCCTCGCGCATCGCCTCGACCGCGACGGGGTTGATCTGGTCGGCGGGCATGGACCCGGCGGAGCGGACCTCGACGCGGTCGCCCGCCAACTCGCGGAGATAGCCGGCGGCCATCTGGGAACGGCCGGCGTTGTGGACGCAGACGAAGAGGACGGAAGGCTTCTGGTCGGTCATGGTTGTTCGCTTCTTTCAGTCGGTGAGGGTGGCGAGGAGGCCGCGGACGCGGCCCTCGATGTCCTGGCGGATCGCTTCGACGCCCTCGGGCGAGGCCAGCGCAGGATCGCCCACGGCCCAGTCCTCATAGCGGACGCCGGGGATGATCGGGCAGACGTCGCCGCAGCCCATCGTGACCACCACGTCTGCGGCGCGCACCGCGTCGTCGGTGAGCGGCTTCGGGAACGCCGTCTCGGCCTCCTGCGCGCCCTCGATCTCGGTGAGCAGCGAGCGCACGTGCGGGTGCACGTCCGACGCCGGGGCGGATCCTGCGGAGCGTGCGACGACGCGGCCGTCGGCGAGCTGGTTGACGATCGCGGCGGCGAGCTGGGAGCGGCCCGCGTTCTGCACGCAGACGAACAACACCTGCGGCACCCCGGCCGAGCGGTCCCGCGTCAGGTCGGCGAGGCGCTGCCGGGCGAACCGCTCGGTCAGCGGGATCATGTGCGCCGTCAGCTTCGCCGAACGCACCAGGCCGGCGTAGGACTCGCGCACGATCGCGATCACGAGGTCCCGGTTCAACCCGGCCAGCTCGTCCGCGAGCTCCTCCGCGAGCCTGGTGACTCGGGCGTCCATCTGCTGCAGGGCCGCGGTCCGTGCCGCGGTGTCTTCGGGGTCGTCGGTGACGGCCGCGGCGGGAGCGAACGCGTCGAGGAGGGCTGCGACGGCGCGCTGTTTGCCCGGGGCGATGCGGTAGTAGACCCAGGTGCCGCGGCGCTCGGACAGCAGCATCCCGGTCTCCTTCAACACCTTCAAGTGGTGCGAAACGGTCGGCTGCGACACCTCGGCGAGGTCCGCGAGGTCGCACACGCAGGACTCGCCGCGCGGGTCGGTCGCGATCGCGGAGAGCATCCGCAGCCGCAGCGGGTCAGCGAGCGCTTTCAGTGCCCCGGCCACGGTCGTGGCGGCCTCGGTGCCGATCGCGTGCGCCGTGGACGGTGCGCACGCGTCGGCGTCAGAGATGACGGTCGTGTCGGTCATGACGTCCTCGATTCGGTGGCGTAGGGATCGGTGTGGAACCAGGCCTTCGCGGCCCAGAGTGAGACGTAGACCAGGCCCACGAGCACGGGCACTTCGATGAGCGGGCCGACGACCCCGGCCAAGGCCTGGCCGGATGCCGCGCCGAAGGTGCCGATCGCGACCGCGATGGCGAGCTCGAAGTTGTTGCCCGCGGCGGTGAACGCGAGCGTCGTGGAGCGCGCGTAGCCCAGACCGAGTGCCTTGCCCAGCAGGATGCCGGCGAACCACATCAGTGCGAAGTAGACCAGCAGCGGCAGCGCGATCCTGGCGACGTCCATCGGGTGGGAGGTGACCTGTTCGCCCTGCAGGGCGAACAGCAGCACGATCGTGAACAGCAGCCCATAGAGCGCCCACGGCCCGATCCTCGGGAGGAACTTCTCCTCGTACCAGTCGCGCCCCTTGCGCTTCTCGCCGATGAACCGGGACGCGAAGCCCGCGACGAGCGGGATGCCGAGGAACACGAGCACGTTCAAGGCGATCTGCCAGACCGAGATCTCCAGCCCCTGCGCATCCAGCCCCAGCCAGCCCGGCAGCACGGTCAGGTAGAACCAGCCCAGCACCGAGAACATCACGACCTGGAAGACCGAGTTGATCGCGACCAGCACCGCGGTCGCCTCCCGGTCACCGCACGCGAGATCGTTCCAGATCACGACCATCGCGATGCAGCGCGCGAGACCCACGATGATCAGCCCGGTCCGGTACTCCGGCAGGTCGGGCAGGAAGATCCACGCGAGCGCGAACATCACCGCGGGCCCCACGAGCCAGTTCAGCACGAGCGAGGAGACAAGAAGCTTCTTGTCGCCCGTGACGGCGGCGACCTTGTCGTAGCGGACCTTCGCGAGCACCGGGTACATCATGACCAGCAGGCCCAGCCCGATCGGGATCGAGATCCCGCCGACCTCCATCGCAGAGAGCGCGTCAGAAAGTGCGGGCACGAAACGACCGAGCAAGAGGCCCGCGACCATCGCGAAGCCGATCCACAGCGGAAGCCACTTGTCGAGGGTGGAGAGCCGTTTCGGGGCGGTGCGGGTCAGGGTGTCGGTCATGCGAGCAGCTCTTCGATCTTCGCGACGTAGACGGGTTTCGGGTGCGCGCCGATCAGCACGTCCACCCGCTCTCCGTTCCGGTAGAACCCGAGGGTGGGGATCGAGGTCACGCCGGCCGCGGTCACGGTCTCGGGGTTCTGGTCGGCGTCGACCTTCACGATCTTCACCCGGCCCGCGTAGTCGCTGGCGAGCTGGTCCAGGATCGGGGCGATCGCCTTGCACGGGCCGCACCAGGTCGCCCAGATGTCGACCACGACGGGTAGCTCGGACTCGATCACCTCAGCCCGGAAAGTAGCGTCGGTGACGGGAGTGACGATGCTCATGCGGAGACCTCCAAAGCAAGCTCAGGAACGGTGGTGGGTTCGAGGTTCGACAGGTAGTGCTGGGCGTCCTGCGCGGCCGCGCAGCCGGTGCCCGCGGCGGTGATCGCCTGCCGGTACGTGTGATCGACGAGATCCCCGGCCGCGAACACCCCGGGCAGGTTCGTCCGCGTCGACGGGTGCGCGACCCGCACATACCCGTCCGCGTCGGTGTCGACCTGCCCGGTCACGAGCTCGGAACGCGGGTCGTGCCCGATCGCGACGAACACCCCCGTCGCGTCGAGCGTGCGCTCGGCCCCGGTGACGGTGTCGCGCAGCGTGAGCCCGGTGACCTGCTCATCGCCGAGGATCGCAGCGACCTCACTGTTCCAGGCGACCTCGATCTTCGGGTCCTCCAGCACGCGCTGCGCCATGATCCTCGACGCGCGGAACTCGTCCCGGCGGTGCACGACGGTCACCTTCGACGCGAACCGGGTGAGAAACAGGGCCTCCTCCATCGCGGAGTCCCCGCCGCCGACCACGACGATCTCCTGCTCGCGGAAGAAGAACCCGTCGCACGTCGCGCACCAGGACACTCCGTGCCCCGACAGCCGCTCTTCTTCGGAGAGGCCGAGCTTGCGGTACGCGGAACCCATCGTGAGGACCACCGCCCGCGCCCGGTACGTCGCCCCGGCACCGGTCTCGATGGTCTTCACGTCGCCGTCGAGCTCGAGGCGGATCGCGTCGTCGTAGACGATCCGAGCGCCGAATCGCTCGGCCTGCGCCCGCATCGACTCCATCAGCTCCGGTCCCTGCACGCCATCGACGAAGCCCGGGAAGTTCTCCACCTCGGTCGTCGTCATCAACGCACCGCCCGCGGTCACCGAGCCCGCGATCACGACCGGCGCGAGACCCGCACGCGCCGCGTAGACCGCCGCCGTGTATCCGGCGGGACCGGACCCGACGATGACCAGTTCGACTTCTTGATTCGACATGCTTCTATATTGACATCTATCGAATCAATCCGCGAGTTCGCGATGGCTTTGTCACCGGATGTTCACCTACCGTGCTCAGGCATGGCCCCAACACCCTTCGCGCGTGAACCTCCGCATCATCGACGAAAAAGGCGCGAAAAGTGCACTCTTCAACAATCGGACCTACCAGTAATGATCGCGGGCTCAGCGCAGTTCGAACACCTTCGTATCCGCCGCCTGGATGCCG
>CAMFIY010000267.1 GCA_945952575.1 uncultured Leucobacter sp. | reverse complement strand
CGCCAGGCATTGTGGTGATTGCCCCAGGGAGAGGCGCCCGGCTTGATCGTGACGAAGCGATAGTAGCCGCTCGCATCGCTCACCATGCGACCGGCGCCGGTGAAGTTCGGATCGAGCGGAGCCGGGTGCTGGTCGCGCTGATGCACGTAGCGACCCGCGGAGTTCGCCTGCCATACCTCGATCAGCTGATTCGGGATCGGCCGACCCCAGGAGTCGAGGAGCCGACCGGCGACGGTGATCCGCTCCCCCAGAGGCTCACCGCTCCCGCTGCACAGCGTGAGATCGGATTCGATGGCGGTCACATCCCGTTGCCCGTATGCGGGCGACCACAGCTCGATGGTCTCGGGATCGACGAGCCGGGGATTCTTCGTCGGTGCGCGGAGGATGCTGGAGCGGTAGGGCGGGAAGTCGAGCATCGTCGTCGGCAGTGTTTCGCCCGCGGCGGTGCGATCGGCGTAGGCGGCGTGCAGGGCGGAGATCTCGGCATCGATCTGCGCCTGGCTCGCGCCATCAGGCGCGGTGAGCAGCGACTCGGGCGCAGCGGCGGTGCGATCCGATTCTGTGGCCATATGGCCCTCCTTCAGCGTGTCGATACCAGCATGACAGTGCGGGCGGAGCGGTCGTGGGCGGTTCCCGGTGAGCGGGAAGGCGATTCGAGGATGCCACTGCGCACACTCTATGCCGCGTCGAGGGAGAAGCCCGGGCCACCGGGAACGGAGTCGAGCAGACGCCTCGTATACGGCTCTTGCGGGCTGCTGAACAGCGCCTCCGCCTCCCCCTGCTCGACCACGTCTCCGTGGAGCAGCACGAGCACCCGATCGCTCACCTGGCGCACCACCGCGAGGTTGTGGGAGACGAACAGGACCGTCAGGCCGAGCCGTGACTTCAGCTCCCCGAACAGCTCGAGCACCTCGGCTTGCGTGGAGAGGTCGAGCGCCGAGGTGATCTCATCCGCGATCACCAGCCTGGGCTCGACGGCGAGCGCGCGCGCGATGGCGATCCGCTGACGCTGCCCGCCGGAGAACTCGCGAGGATAGCGATCCGCAACCTGCGGATCGAGCTGCACGAGGCGGAGGAGCTCCTCGATCCGGGGCCGATGCCGTGCGGCTTTCGCGGTCCGCGGATCGATGGCCTCGGCCAGGGTCTGCCCGATGGTCCGTCGCGGGTCGAGCGACGAATAGGGATCCTGCGGAATCATCTGTATCTGCCGCTGCAGGGCTCGCCGCCGGCTCCGGTCGGCATGACCGATCTCCTCGCCCGCGAACACGATTCGGCCGGCTTGGGCGCGATGGATGCCCACTATCGTCTTCGCCAGCGTCGACTTGCCCGAGCCCGATTCGCCGACGACTCCGAGAGTGGTGCCGGATCGGACTGCGAACGACACGTCTCTGAGGATGCGCGCGCGCCTACCGCCCGACCCCAGGTGGACATCGAGATGCTCGACGGAGAGATGGGACTCCGCTCGTTCCGGATCAGTCATGGTCTCCTCCGTCGCGATCACGCGACCCGCTCGAACCCGCAGGCTCGAACGATGGCGCCGAGGCGAGCAGTCGTCTGGTATACGGATGTTGCGCCTGGCCGGCTTTGAGCTCGGCCCCCGTGAGCTCTTCGACGTGCTCTCCGCCGCGCATCACGATCACCCGGTCGCAGAGTTCCTGCACCACTCCGATGTCGTGCGAGATGAAGAGCATCGCCGTCCCGTGGTCGCGGTTGACGGTTTTGAACTGCCGGAGCACCTCGGCCTGCACGGTCACATCCAGGGCGGTCGTCGCCTCGTCGGCGATGATCAGCTTCGGTTCCGTCAACATGGCGGATGCGATCGAGGCCCGTTGCAGCATTCCACCCGACCACTCGTGCGGATGCTGGCCGACCCTCCGCTCGGCATCTCGGATGTGCACGTCCGAGAGAGCGCCGGTGAGCCGCCCGCGTGCGAGCCGGCGACTCATCCTGAGATGGACGCGGAGCACCTCGGTCAGTTGTCCGCCCAGCCGCAGCGCCGGGTTGAAGGTCGTCCCGGGATCCTGATAGACCAGGCCGATCTCGGTCGCCATGCGCCTGGACGCGACCCGGCCCATGAGATCGATGTCGCCCAGCCGCAGCACTTCGGCCTCGGCCTCGACGCCATCCGCGAGCAGGCCGGCGATCGCCATGGCCGTCATCGACTTGCCGGATCCCGACTCGCCCACCAGGCCGAGGATCTCGCCCCGCTTCACGGCGAGCGAGACACCGCGGACGAGCGGTTCGCCGCTGGGAGCGCGCACCACCAGGCGACTCACCTCGAGCATCGCGTGCGGGTCCCGGCGGCCGGCAGGAGCATCGAACGATGGCTTGACCTTCGAGAACTTCTGCACCGGGTCCAAGGTCGCGGCGAGCCCGTCGCCGATCAGCATCGAGGTGACGCCTGCAATGATGAGCATCACCGCGGGCGCGACGGATCCCATCGGCTGCACGTAGATGGTGGCGAGCGACTCGTTCAGGACTCGGCCGAAGTCGAACTGCGGGCTCTGCACCCCGAGCCCGACGAAGGATAGGCTCGAGATCTCCAGCAGCGAGAGCGCGAAGCTCGAGGTTGCGAGCATGAGCAGCGCGCCGGAGATGTTCGGCAGCAGGTGACGGGTGAAGATCGAGAACTCGTTCACGCCGAGCAGTCGAGCGGTCACCACGTAGTCGCGATGCACGATGCCACCGGTCAGATTGGCGGCGATGCGGGCGAAGCTCGGGATGCCCGCGACGCCGATCGCGATCGTCGCCGAGACAGCGCCCGGGCCGAGGATCGCGGCGATGATCAACCCGAGCACGAGGGAGGGGAACGCCACGGTGGCGTCGATGATGCGCAGGACGACCTCCCGGAGCCGCTCGGGGAGGAGCCACACCAGACCGCCGATCAGGACGCCGAAGACGACCGCGATCGCGGTCGCGATCGCTGACATGACGAGCGTCAGCCGGGTTGCGACGAGTGCGCGAGCGAGGATGTCCCTCCCGAGCTCATCGGTGCCGAACCAGTGCGCAGCGCTCGGGCCGAGCCGCCGCGCATCGGTCATCTGCGTCGCCGCATCGTTCAGAAGTATCGGCGTGAGAACGGCGACCAGCAGGAGGAGGCCGGCCAGCACGAGTCCGGAGACGAGCGCCGGCGAGAATCTGCGACGGGAGATCGAGTCAGGCATTCCGGCCTCCGAGGGTCCGCGGATCGATGAGGCCGAGGATGACGTCGATGATGAGGTTGACGACGATCGCCAGCGTGCCGATGACGAGGATGATGCCCTGCACCATCGGGTAGTCCTTGTAGATGATCGCCTGGACGATCTCTGATCCGAGACCGGGGTAGTTGAAGACGTTCTCGATGATCACGGCGGCCCCGACGATGCCGGCCAGGATCAGGCCCGCGAGCGTCAGCGTGCTGGTCATCAGGTTCGGAAGCGCATGGACGAGGTAGAGCCGGGCCGTCTTGAGACGGTGGCCCTTCGCGGTCCGCATGAAGTCCTGCTGCAGCACCGTGGCGGTCTCCTGACGGACGACCCGGGTCACGGCGAACGTGGGGCCTACCGCCAGCGCCAGCACGGGGAGGACCGAACTGGTCGCCTCGGTCGCCCCCGCGGCCGGCAGCGCCTTGAGCCAGATCGCGAAGACGACGATGAGGATCGTGCCGAGCACATACCCGGGCACGGATGCGAGGAAGCCTGCGGCGGCACCGAACGTCACGGCGAGCCCGGGCCGTCGCCCGCCACGCGTGAGGACGCCGATCAGCATGCCGAGCGGGACCGCGACGATCAGAACCACGACGATCGCGGTCAGCGCCAGATTCGCCGTGTAGGGGAGCTTGCCTGCGATGGAGTCCATCACCGGCGTTCCGTAGCGGAAGGAGGTTCCGAGGTTCCCGGTGAAGATGCCGCCGACGAAGTTCCCGAACTGCTCCCACATGGGCGCATCGAGGTGCAGGCGCTCCCGCAGCGCTGCGATCGAGTCCGGCGTGGCGTTGGTGCCGAGCATGGCGGCCGCCGGATCACCGGGCAGGAGCGGGACGATGAGGAAGGCCCCGAGCGCGAGAAGCGCGAAGGAGAGCACCAGACCGCCGAGGCGGCGGAGCAGGTATCCCGGCCATCCGCTGAGGAGTCTCAGACCCCGGGAAGGCTCCTGCATGGTGCGAATCGCGTGCGTAGTCATCTCTGCCTCCACGAGGCGGAGCGAGGGCGTCGAGCCGCCCGCTCCGCCTCGATCGTGGTTACTTGACGATCCGGAAGATGTGGTCGTCGAGGGATCCGCCGAGCATCGTCACCGAGAAGCCCGGGCGCTCGGCGTAGATGAACGATTCCACCAGCAGGGGAACCGTGTGGTGCTCCTGCACGAGGGTCGCGACGGTCTCCGCGTCGAGCGAGCACTTCTGCTCGCCGCTCGCGGCGCGTGCCTTCGCAGACAGCGAGTTGGCCTTCTCCGAGACCACACCGCCGACGTTGGTGCCGCCCTTCAGCAGATCGGGTCCGACGAACTTGCCGATGCCGTTCGTCAGCGTACCGGTGAAGTTGAGGTCCGGGTACACCGTGAGGTCGTAGGTCTCCGGC
>CAMFIY010000266.1 GCA_945952575.1 uncultured Leucobacter sp. | reverse complement strand
CGACGCTCGCGGGGGTCTCGATCGCTCTGATGAGCGGCGCGCGGGCGAGCGCGGGGAGCAGGCCCGCGACGGGTCGCGCGCTCGTCGTCGCGCGGCGACGCCTGGTCGTGCGGGCGGCGATCATCTGGGGCATCGGCATGCTGCTGAATGCCACGGGTGTGCCGGTCTACGTGATCCTGCCGGCCTACGGCATCCTGTTCCTCCTCGCGGTGCCGCTGCTGCGCCTGTCGGCATCCACCCTCTGGGTGCTCGCCGCCGTCATCGGCGTCGGCGCCCCCTGGGTTCTGCCACTGGCGGATCGGGCGCTCGTGGACGCCGGGGCGATCGGTGGCGACCTCGTTCTGCTGCTGGGCTGGCACTATCCCTTCCTCGTGTGGGCGGCCTTCCTGATCGCGGGGCTGGCCGCCGCACGCTCCGACTTGCGCTCCCTGCGCACTCTCGTCGCGCTGGTCGTCGGTGGCGCGGCGTGCGCGATGGCCGCCGCCGCGGCATCCACGGTCATCGACCTGCCCGAGGACTCCTACCTCGGACGTGTGCTGGCCGACGGTGCCCACTCCGGCGGTGTGCTCGAGACGGTCGGGTCGGGCGGCTTCGCCCTGGCGGTCGTGGGCTTGTGCCTGCTGATCTGCCGCACGCCCGCGCGCATCGTGCTGCTGCCCGTGCGCGCCGTGGGATCGATGCCGCTCACCGCGTACGTCGGCCAGATCGTCGCGTGGGCCGTGTGGGCCTCCCTTGCCCTGGGCGACGTCGGCGACTTGTCGGGCTTTCGCGCCCTGCAGCCGTTCTGGCCGTTCGTCGGCGCGACGCTCGTGTTCTGCACCGCGTGGGCCCTCGTCGTCGGTCGGGGCCCCCTGGAACGCGCCCTGGCATACGCCACCCGCGCGGTCATCCGCGGTTGAGTCGTTCATCCGTCCCCTCCCGCCGCATCTGCAGCGGCGACACGACCCCACGGGACGGATGAACGGCGAAGCTCGCCGCGAGCCAACGCTGCGGCGATCTTCGCGGCAGCGGGCGCAGCGTCCCGATGCAGGTCTGCGGCCGTCAGGCGCACGACCTCCCATCCCGCGGCCACGCAGGCGGCGTGCTTCTCGATGTCGCGCTGCCATTGCTTCGGCGATCGGCGGTGGTGATCGCCCTCGTACTCCACGAGGGCGCCGTGGTCCGGGAAAGCCAGTTCGGTGAAGCCGATGGGCCTGCCGTCCACGCCGAACACGTCGACGTCGAGGAGAGGCTCGGGTAGCTGCCGGCGCACGCACGCGAGACGTATCCGCGTCTCCGGTGGCGAGGCCGCCCCGACCCGGATCTGCCCCAGCGCCGCGCGCAGTCGCGCAGCACCGACGCGGCGGCCGGCCTCCATCGCCTCCACCAGGTCGTCACGCGCCGCCAAGGCGTCAGCGGGCGTGCCGCGATGCATCCGCCGTCGCCGCGGGATGTGCACGACGGCGTCGCCCAGCTCGACGAGCTCGCCCACCGACAGGAGCGGAGCCAGCTGCACCCACACCGATGCCGGCGCGGCCACGCGCAACCCGCGCCGCACGCCGGTCCTCGTGAGTTCGGCGCGCAGCTGATGGCCTCGCACCCCCACGCCCTTCGGTGCTCGCCGCTCGCCGAGCACGGCGACGTCGATCGCTTCGGCGCCGCGACGCAGCAGCCGCAGCGGAAGCGGCAGATCCCAGATCACCGCCGCCGTGACGTGGGTGTACAGGATGCCGGGGACCGCCCGGGCCGCATACGCGCGCGCCGCCCGCTGGATCGTCAGCCGCAGCCGCGCATTCTCGTTCGCAGCGGGCGACGCGTCATCGTCCACCGCAGCCGCGGACTCCGCCGGAGGCCGCGATCGCACGCCCCGGAACGGCGAGGCCAGATCGCGCGCGCGGAGCCGGCGCGGCGATACCCCGGCATCCTGCGCCTGCGCGACGGAGAACGACTCCGGAAGGCTGTCGGGCAGCGGCGACGGGCGACGACTCATCATCGCAGCGTTGCGCGCCTCCTCGCGCGCGACGGGTCGGGCGGCGGCATCTGTGCATACGTGAGCAGCGGGGCGGTGTGGGGAGGGGTCCGCGGCTCGCTCATCCGTCTCGTCTGGTCGCATCGGATGCCGCGATGCGGCACGTCGGGACGGATGAACGCGCTGCGGCGGGCTCTGCGCCGTGCGGAGCGCACCGGGCGGAGCGTCGGCGCGGTGCTCGCTAGGCTGGTGCGGTGAGCGAAACGACACCGCACGGCACGAACGACGGCGCACTCTGGGGGGCACGCTTCGCGTCGGGGCCCTCACCGGAACTTGCGACCCTCAGCCGTTCCACGCACTTCGATTGGGTGCTCGCGCTCTACGACATCGCCGGTTCGCACGCGCACGCCGCGGCGCTCGCCGCCGCCGGGTACCTCACCGCCGACGAAGAGGCGCGGATGCACGCGGGGCTCGATGCCCTCGCGGCGGCGGTCGCCGACGGCTCACTGGTCGCCCAGCCGACGGATGAGGACGTGCACGGCGCGCTGGAAGCCGCCCTCATCGCCGAGATCGGTCCGGCGCTCGGCGGCAAGCTCCGCGCGGGTCGGAGCCGCAACGATCAGATCGCCACTCTCGTGCGGCTGTACCTGCTCGACCACGCCCGCGTGATCGCCCGCGATCTCCTGCGTGTCGTCGATGCCATCGTGTCGCAGGCCGAGGCGCACGCCGAGGCGATCATGCCGGGGCGCACCCACCTGCAGCACGCGCAGCCGATCCTGCTGGCCCACCACCTGCAGGCCCACGGCTGGCCCCTCGTTCGCGATCTCGAGCGGCTCCGTGACTGGGCGGCGCGGGCATCGGTCTCGCCCTACGGCGGGGGAGCGCTCGCCGGTGCGACCCTCGGCCTCGACCCCCAGCTGGTCGCCGACCGGCTCGGACTCGCCCGTCCGGCGGAGAACTCCCTCGACGGCACGAGTTCACGTGACGTGGTCGCCGAGTTCGCCTTCATCGCGGCCATGATCGGTGTGGATCTCTCGCGTTTCGCGGAAGACATCATCATCTGGAACACCCGCGAGTTCGGCTTCGTCACGCTCGACGACGGCTACTCCACGGGCTCCAGCATCATGCCGCAGAAGAAGAACCCCGACGTCGCCGAGCTCGCTCGCGGCAAGGCGGGACGCCTGATCGGCAACCTGTCGGGTCTTCTGGCGACGCTGAAGGCGCTGCCGCTGGCCTACAACCGCGATCTGCAGGAGGACAAGGAGCCGGTCTTCGACTCGGTCCTCACGCTCGAGACCGTGCTGCCCGCGTTCGCCGGCATGGTGGCGACGATGCGTTTCGACACGGCGCGCATGGCCGCCCTCGCCCCGGCCGGATTCTCGCTGGCCACCGACGTGGCCGAGTGGCTCGTGAAGCAGGGCGTGCCGTTCCGTGACGCACACGAGATCTCCGGGTCGCTCGTGCGCGCGTGCGAGGAGCGCGGAATCGGACTCGAGGATGCCGATGACGCTCTGCTCGCGGAGGTGTCGACGCATCTGACCCCGAACGTCCGCGAGGTGCTGACGATCGAGGGGTCGGTCGCGAGCCGCACCGGCGCCGGAGGCACGGCGGGTGTCCGCGTGGCGGAGCAGCGCGCCGAGCTCATCGCCCGCTCGCAGAGTGCCGCACGCGCACTGATCGATCTCGAATAACAGTCATATACTGATATTTCCTGGATATCAGCGATATGCTTCTTTTCATGAGTGTCGCTGTGATCGCCGACATCGTCGGATCGCGTGGTCTTCCCGATCGGGCTGCCGCCCAACGTGCTCTGGAAGAGGCGATCGCCCGCGTCGAGCGGGACGTGCCCCTGGCGGAGCGACAGCTCACCGCGACGGTGGGTGACGAGCTGCAGGGCGTCTACCCCTCGCTAGATGCCGCCATGGCGGCCCTGCTGCTGATTCGGCTCGCGCTGCCCGACGACCTCGACTGTCGTTTCGGCATCGGGATCGGAGCGCACAGCGACGTCCCCTCCCGCGTAGGGACGCTCGCCGAGGGGCCGGGGTGGTGGGCTGCGCGGGAAGCGATCGATGCCATCCACGCCGCGCAGGCGCGCACGATCCCGGGCGCGCGCACCTGGGTCGTCGCCGATGCTGCAACCGTCGTCGACGTCCGGGTGGCCAACGCCTACCTCCTCGCGCGGGACCAGCTGGTGACCGCCATGGCGCCGCGCACCCGCCGGCTTGCCTACGGGCGGATCCTCGGGGCGACGCAGGCGGAGCTCGCGGCCGCGGAGGGCATCACCCAGTCGGCGGTCTCTCAAGCCCTCGGGGTCGCGGGGGTCGCCGCCCTCGTCGAGGGGTACACGCAACTGCGCGCCGACCCGACACCGGCATCCGACGTGTGAGCCCCCGGCTCACGTCACCAGACCGCGAGCCAGACGACTCCCGCGACGGCGCACGCCCACAGCAGGCTCGCCATCGTGCCGACGATGAATCTCTCGCGTGCGGCCGGTGTGGCCAGCTCCGTGAATCGTCCGACGCCCTTGAGCGCCACGACGATGGCGACCGCTCCGGGAAAGCCGGCGAGGATGCCGAGGGCCGCGCACGCCCGCTCGAGGTAGCCGATCGTCG
>CAMFIY010000265.1 GCA_945952575.1 uncultured Leucobacter sp. | reverse complement strand
GGATGAACCTCTTCCTCGTGCGCGCGGACGGCACCCTGGTCACCCCGCGCACCAACGGCAACATCCTCGACGGCATCACGCGCTCGAGCCTGATCCGGCTGGCTGAGGATCGCGGCCATCGCGTGGAGGAGCGCGACGTCACCGTCACCGAGTGGCGCGAGGGAGTGGCCGCTGGCACCATCACCGAGGCGTTCGCCTGCGGCACCGCGGCGGTGATCACGCCGATCCAGCGGCTCCTGGGCGAGGACGACTTCTCGATCGACTTCGGTGCGGGTGCGCCGGGCGAGCTGACGATGTCGCTGCGCGAGGAGCTGACCGGGATCCAGTTCGGCCTGCGCGAGGATCGTTTCGGCTGGCTGACGGAGATCGTCGCGGCCGGGGCAGCGGCCTGATGAAGGTCGCACGCTTCCAGCACGAGGGCGAGATCTCCTACGGGATCCTCGATCGCGCCGAGGAGGGCGACCGCGTCGAGGTGGTCGAGCTCGCGAACGATCCGCTGCTCGGGAGCTACGACACCACCGGGCGTCGGCTGCGCCTCGACGAGGTGCGCCTGCTCGCTCCCGTGATCCCGCGCTCGAAGGTCGTCTGCGTCGGCAAGAACTACGCCGACCACGTCGAAGAGATGAAGGGCGTGACGGGCGGCGACGCCCCGCCGGAGGAACCGCTGCTCTTCCTGAAGCCGAACACCTCCGTGATCGGCCCGGGGGACGCGATCGTGCGCCCGGCGATCTCGCACCGGGTGGAGCACGAGGGCGAGCTGGCCGTGGTCATCGGCGCCCTCGCCAAGGAGGTGCCCGTCGAGCGGGCCCTGGAGGTGGTCTACGGCTTCACCTGCGCCAACGACGTGACGGCGCGGGACCTGCAGATCAGCGACGGCCAGTGGGCGCGGGCGAAGGGCTTCGACACCTTCTGCCCGCTCGGTCCGGTCATCGAGACCGATCTGGACCTGGCCGATGCGACGATCGAGACCCGGGTCAACGGCGAGGTGCGCCAGCGCAGTTCGACCGCGCACCTCATCCATTCGGTCGCCGCGATCGTGGCGCACGCCTCTCAGGCGTTCACACTGCTGCCGGGCGACGTGATCCTCACCGGTACTCCTGCGGGCGTCGGCCTGCTCGAGCCGGGCGATACCGTCGAGGTCGAGATCGAGGGGATCGGGACGCTCCGCAATACGGTGGCCTGACCGGGCTCACTGGGATACGCTCGCTGCACCAGATTTCTGCGCGGAGGTGGTTGAGGTGTCGAGCGGTTGGCGGGCGTTGCGCCGCGGCGAGTCTGTGCGGGATCGCCGTATCCAGTTGGAACACGCGCACGAGCGTTTCGTTGCGGATCCGATGATTGTGGAAGACCCCGAGACTCTGGCGCATTTCGCTGAAGCGGTGGGCATGCGTCGGGTGGTCTTCGATTCGTGGATACGATCTCAGCGCCGTACGATCGATCCCGATCGACTCCCGGATCATCCGGTCCTCGACCGTCGCGGCCTCGAGGAGTTGCGAGCCAGTCATCCGATCAGACGGGTGCTGCCCGTCGTGCAGCGTCTGCTCCTCGATGAGGCCGAGGACTCAGGCTTTATCGTCGCGATCGGTGATGCAGCAGGCCAGCTGCTCTGGGTAGACGGCAACCGGGAGATCAGGTCCCGGGCAGAGTCCATGGGCTTCGTCGAAGGCGCGGATTGGTCGGAGCAGGTAGTCGGCACGAGCGCCCCGGGTGCTGCGCTTGCGCTCGACCACGCCATCCAGGTGCTGGGGGCCGAGCACTATCGTCGCGCGGTTCACGAATGGAGTTGCACCGCCGCGCCAGTGCACGACCCGACGACGGGTGCCATCATCGGGGTGATCGATGTCACCGGTGGCGACAGCGCCGCCTCGCCGCACACCCTGCCGCTCGTGGAGGCGACACTCGCCGCGGTCGAGGCGGAGCTGAAACTCGAATCGCTGCGCGCGGCCATCGAAAGAGAACGGCCGAGCAGGAGACCCGGCCGTTCCTCTACCGCAGGCGCTCCCTCCCCGCGCCTCATCGTGCTCGGCCGCGACCCGGCACTATTGGAGTTCGGCTCCCGGTCACTGCCGCTCGGTGGGCGCCACGCGGAGATCCTTCTCGCACTCTCGGGTGCACCGCAAGGATTGAGCGCCGCAGTTCTGGCCGAGCTGGTGTACGGCAGTGCCGCAGCCGAACAGAATCTGCGCTCTGAGATCGTCCGGTTGCGCAGGTGGCTCGAACGGCACGAGAGCGGAATCGAGCTCGGCTCGAGACCCTATCAATTAAGTGTTCCACTGCGTGTCGATGCGAATGAGATGCTTGCGGCGCTCAGCCGCGGTGCTCATCGCCTCGCGCTCGCGGCCTACGAAGGCCCGGTGCTCCCGGACTCGCAGGCCCCGATTGCCGAGGGCGCGCGGATCGACGTGGACGCCACGCTCCGCGAAGCGATGCTGCAGTCCGCCGCCGCTGACCAGCTCTACGAGTATGCGCAGAACTGGGCGGTCGGCGACCGGGAGGTCTGGGAGACTCTCCTGCAAGTCCTCCCGCCGCTTTCGCCGAAGCGAGCGAGGGTCGTCGCGGTGCTCGGCGCTGCAGACGACTGAGCAATCGCCGACCGGACCGATTCCGCCGCCCGCCCACACGAACCTCGGGATGCAACCTCGTTGCAACCTGTAGCTGCTTAGCCTACGGGTACCGGGCGCGACCCCGCGCTCGGACAGACGACGAAGTCTAAGGAGCATCGGATATGACCATCTTTGCAGCCCCGGGCCAGCCCGATTCGCTAGTCAGTTTCAAGTCCCGGTACGAGAACTACATCGGCGGGCAGTGGGTGCCTCCGGTGAAGGGGCAGTACTTCGAGAACATCACTCCGGTCACCGGCAGAGTCTTCTGCGAGGTCCCGCGCAGCACGGCAGAGGATATCGAGTTGGCACTTGACGCCGCGCATGCCGCGGCGCCGGCGTGGGGCAGGACGAGCCCCGCCGAGCGAGCCGTGATCCTCAACCGCATTGCCGACCGCATGGAGCAGAACCTCGAGCTGCTCGCGGTCGCGGAGACTTGGGACAACGGCAAGGCCGTGCGCGAGACGCTGAACGCCGATCTACCGCTCGCCATCGACCACTTCCGCTACTTCGCGGGGGCGATCCGGGCTCAAGAGGGCGGGATTTCGCAGCTGGACGAGGACCTGGTCGCGTACCACTTCCATGAACCTCTCGGCGTCGTGGGCCAGATCATCCCGTGGAACTTTCCGATCCTCATGGCCACCTGGAAGCTGGCGCCCGCGCTCGCCGCAGGCAACGCGATCGTCCTGAAGCCGGCCGAGCAGACTCCGACGTCCATCCTGCTCATGTTCGAACTCATCGGCGACCTGCTGCCGGCGGGAGTCGTGAACATCGTGAACGGTTTCGGCGCCGAAGCGGGCAAGCCGCTCGCCTCGAGCAACCGGATCCGCAAGATCGCCTTCACTGGGGAGACCACGACGGGCCGCCTGATCATGCAGTATGCGACCGAGAACATCATCCCGGTCACCCTCGAACTCGGCGGGAAGAGTCCGAACCTCTTCTTCGCCGACGTCATGGCCCAGGATGACGCGTACTGGGACAAGGCGCGCGAGGGCTTCACGATGTTCGCCCTGAATCAGGGCGAGGTCTGCACCTGTCCCTCCCGGGCACTGGTTCAGGACTCGATCGCCGGCGATTTCCTCGATGCGGTCGTGGAACGCACCGAGCGGATCACCCGCGGCAATCCCCTCGACACCGAAACGATGATGGGAGCTCAGGCGTCGAACGATCAGTTCGAGAAGATCAAGTCCTACCTCGACATCGGCCGTCAGGAGGGCGCTCAGGTGCTCACCGGAGGCGATGTCGCGGATCTGGGAGGCGAGTTCGCGGGCGGCTTCTACATCCAGCCCACGATCTTCCGCGGCGACAACTCCATGCGGATCTTCCAGGAGGAGATCTTCGGACCTGTGGTCGCGGTGACGACCTTCAGCGACTTCGACGACGCGATCCGCATTGCGAACGACACCCTCTACGGCCTGGGTGCCGGCGTCTGGAGCCGTAACGGCAACACGGCCTACCGTGCCGGGCGAGAGATCCAGGCCGGCCGGGTCTGGGTCAACAACTACCACGCCTATCCGGCTCACGCGGCATTCGGAGGCTACAAATCGAGCGGCATCGGGCGTGAGAACCACCTCATGATGCTCGATCACTACCAGCAGACCAAGAACCTGCTGGTCAGCTACCGGGAAACGGCTGATGGCTTCTTCTGAGCCCGATGTCTGCGGGATGTCGGGGGCAGTGCCCCCGGCACCCCGGCCGGCCCATGCGGCGACGATTCCGGGCTGCGTGGAGGCGCGCCCCGAGATCCCCGGCGAGTCGGTCAGTCGGCTCGCCTTCACTCCGGTCGCGCTCGCGCTGATCGATCGACTCTGGGAAATGCACGGATCTCTCATGTTCCATCAGTCCGGTGGATGCTGCGATGGCAGCTCTCCCATGTGCTACGCGGAGGGCGAGTTCAAGACCGGCGGGCAGGATCTGCTGCTCGGCACCCTCGAACTGCCCCCGCTGCCCGCTATGCGCGATGCGACCGGCGGCGCCG
>CAMFIY010000264.1 GCA_945952575.1 uncultured Leucobacter sp. | reverse complement strand
GGAGTCGGTCGGCGAGCTCGCCGAGCATCGGATCGCGCTCGGCGGGCAGGGCCGCCGGTGCGGGCTCGGGATGTTCGAGCGCGAGCAGCTCAGAGAGCTCCACCATGCCGTGCTTGATGCGGGTGCTGTCGAGATCATCGGGGCGGAAGCAGCTCACGATGGTCATGGCCCGGCGCGCGCGTCATCGCCGTCGCGATCAGTCGCTCGCCACCCGGCCTGCCGAGCGTGCCGAAGTTGGAGAGCACGCGCCCGTGCGGCGTGCGGCCGTAGCCGATCGAGAAGATCACCCGGTCCCTGCTCTGCGCCATGGCCTGCTCGAGCGTCAGCACCGCGAAGGGCTCCGCCCGCTCCCCGAGCAGGAACTCGCGATACTGCGGGAACTTGGCGAACGCCTGCAGCACCGCCTGATAGCTGCGCACGGCATGCCGCTCGCTGGCCGTGATGACCATGAGCGACTCGCGCGGGTGCTCGCTCGCGTGCTCCAGCACCAGTTGCACGACGCGCGCGACCTCGGCGTCCGTGCTCTCCACGGCCCCCGTGTGCTGATCCGGCAGCCCCTGGCCGTCGGCGACGAAGTCGAGCGTGAGGCTCGAATGGCCGAGGAACGTCCCGGCCCAGGGCAGGGAGACGATCTCGCCGCCGTAGAAGCGGGAGTTGACGAGGTCCGTGAGGTCTTCGCCTCCGGCGCGATAGCTGTGCGTCAGCGCGAGCTCGGGCAGGACGGCGCGCAGCTGCGCGAACGCCGACTGCTCGTGCAGCGCTGCATCCTCCGGGAGGACGGCGTCCTCCTCGTTCGCCGTGCGCACCGCGATCTCGAACGGAGACGGAGTCTGGGTCACGGTGTCTCCGAAGGCCACGACCTGGCGGGCGCGTCGGATCGCGCCGACGTTCTCGACGAGCGTCGTCGCTCCGGCGTCCAGCAGGACCGCGGTGTCGAAGCCGAGTTCCTCGGGCAGCTGCGAGACCTCGTAGGGCGACATCATCCAGACGGGCGCGAGAACGCCGGTGAGCCCCGGAGCCTGCTTCGCGAGCGCCGCGGGCGACACCTCGCCGCTCCGGAGCAGATCGCGCATGGCGAGCGCCTCCTGACGCGCATCGAGCACCGAGACGCGCCACGCGTCGGCGAGCTTCGCGGCGAGCTGGGGCCCGCCGGCCCCCGCATGCGCGTCGTCGACCAGCCGGAAGTCGGCCTCGAGCCGCTCGACCACGCCGGTGTTCGCGCTGAGCAGCGCCTGGTTCGTCTGCAGCATGCGCTCGAGCGCGGACTGCCACCAGGCCTGATCCAACTCGTTCGCGACGAGATCCGCCGGCACATGCCGCGCCGAGAGGTCTTCGAGCAGCGGTTCGAGGTGGGCGGCGCGCAGGCGCTCGACGATCGAAGTGCGCTCCTGGATGTTCTGCAGCACCTCGCTCTCGCGAGCGAGGTCGGTGGTGCGCCGCGCCAGCTGCACGAGCGGCAGCTAGCGCAGCTTCTGCGCGTCGTGCTCGTGACCGAGCGTGCGATCGAGTTGGTCGAGATCCTGGTACGCCGTCTGGAACGCGGTCACGACGTCGGCGATCCCGAGGGGGACCTCGGGGCGCGCCCCGACCACGGTCGAGTAGCGCTGCCACAGCACGCGCTGCTGCTGGATCTGCACCAGGCGCGCGTACATGTCGGTGATGTGCACGCCGGGGCGCACGTACTCGCGTGCCAGCTTGCGCAGCCGCTTCCGGTTGCCGCTCGACATCTCCTCACCGCCGCGGGGCGCGTGCGCCGCGATCACCTCGGTGAGCGAGCGGTCGTACACCTCGGGGGTGAACCGGTCGAGCGTCTCACGGATGCCCATCAGCAGGCGCAGGTAGATCCCGAGCTCGGAGATGGTCTCGTAGGGGCGCAGGGTGGTCTGTTCGATGATCTCGTTCGACATCGAGATCAGTCGGGGCAGCTTCGACTCGGCGAGGTCGACCGCGAGCGAGTACGCGCCGCGCGCGGCCTCGGTCGTGCTGAAGTCGACGCCGTACCAGGGCGAATCCTCCGGACCGTACTGGAACTGGCCCAGCCGCGCCGCTTCGGTGATGTCCTCGGCGACGCTGCTGCGATCGAGGGTGAGGTGGCCGAGCGCGTGGTCGTCGAGTCGCACCGTCGTGCTCGGCGGGGTCGGCAGCAGTGCGAGGCGGGTCAGTTCGCGAAGCGCCTCGAGCGGCGAGACGGAGAAGCGCTCATCCGGCCGGGAGAGCGCGCCCTGGTAGTCGATCAGCACACCGCGCAGCCGTACGAGCGCCTCGTCGACCTCCCGCAGGCGCTCCGACTTCGCGGCCTCGTTCCGGCTGATCGCCTCCACCAGGTTGCGACGCAGCAGGCGCGGGGTCACGGCCAGGCCGGCCAGACCGACACGGTTCAGACGGTGACCGATGCCGTCGAGCGTCGCACGGCGCGGGGATACCACGAGCACGCGCTTGCCGGATCGCACCAGGCCGCCGATCGCGTTCACCGCGGTCTGAGTGCCTCCCGTCCCGGGCAGCGTGCGGACGACGAGCGAGTGGCCGGCCTCGATCTGGGCCAGCACATCATCCTGCTCGGCATCCGCGTCGTAGAGGTTCCGGTCGGTTTCGGGCGAGCGGACGTTCGGATCGGTCGCCGTGACCGGCCGGTATGCGCGGTCGAGCTGCTGCTTCGCGACCTCGCTGCCGCAGATCGCCGAGAGGATCGGGGTGTCGAGATGCTTCGCGTCCGCGACCATCTCGCGCGAGACGCTCATGAACGACGAGGCGACGAGGCGCGGCTGCACGACGAAGCCGGGCACGCCGACCACCATCTGCCGCAGTCGATCGATCACCGGCTGCGGCTTGAACACGCCTTCCGCCTGCGAGAGCTCGAGCAGCGAGCGCGCATCGATCGAGATCCCGAACTGCTCGCGCAGCGTCAGGAGCAGCTCGGGGTTCACGACCGGGCGCTGCTTCAGCTTGATCTCGAAGTCGCGGCCGTAGCGCCGGATCGCCAGCGGGCGCAACAGCACCGGGGCGCAGAAGTGCTCCCCCTCGAAGTCCCAGGCCGCGATACCGATGCCCAGATGGACGGTTTCGAGACCGCGCACGGTGCGCATCTCGACCGCTTTGTCGGTCACGCGGGCGGCGGCGAGTCGGGCTTGGCGCAGTGCGAGGTCGTCCCGGATCAGTGCCGAGAGCAGGATCTTCTGCCCGGTGATGAACTGCGGGAGGCCTGCCGGGTGCGCGTTCGAGAGCTCGATCCGAGTGCTCGGCTGATCGTCGAACTGGATCAGCGGGTTGCGTCCGCCGATCTCGGCGAGCTGCTCGCGCCAGGCCTCGTGCTCGGAGACGAAGTGGTCCACCGCGCTGATCGGCGCCGTCAGGTGGTCCTGGATCGGAGCCGCCTCGGGCTCGGAGAACTCGGGCTTCGGAGCGAGCGCACCCTCGGCGGTCGGCGACGGAGGAGTCGACGTCTCCGAGACCGGGGCCGTCTCTCCCTCATCTGCATTCGCCTTGCGGCGTCGATCCACACTCCACACACCGCCACACTACGGGCGAGCGGCGAGATTCCAGGGAAGCCTTGCGGTGTTTTGCTCCCCTCCCAGCTGCGGATCAGGGGGCAGTCGAAGGCGAGGCGCCCTCCGTCCGGCCCGGGATCGGGGTCGCGACCTCCTGGGTGCCGCGCACCCTCCCCACCCATGCCATGACGTGGTAGATCACGATCGCCGCGATGGTACCGAGCGCGATGCCGTTGAACACCACGTCCCCGATCCTCAGCTCGAAGTTGGCGATGCCGACGATCAGAGCGACGGCCGCGGTGAACTGATTGATCGGCTTCGAGAAGTCGACCCTGTTGTCGATCCAGATCTTGACGCCGATGAGGCCGATCAGACCGTAGAGCGCGACGGTCACACCGCCGAGTACGCCCGCCGGCACGGAGAAGATGAGGGCGCCGACCTTGGGCGAGAAGCCGAGCAGGATGGCGATCACGCCGGCCACCCAGTAGGCGGCGGTCGAGTAGACGCGGGTGGCCGCCATCACGCCGATGTTCTCGCCGTAGGTGGTGGTCGCGGATCCCCCGCCGAGGCCGGCGAGCACGGTCGAGACGCCGTCGGCCAGCAGAGCGCGCCCGGTCAGCGGATCCAGGTCGCGGTCGATCATGAGGCCGACGCTCTTCACGTGCCCCACGTTCTCGGCGATCAGCACGAGGACGACGGGGAGGAATGCGGGCAGCAGCCCCCACAGCGACGGCTCCGCGAACGGGTTGGCCGGCAGATGGAAGTCGGGCAGCCCGAGCCACGCCGCCTGGGTCACCGTGTCGAAGTTGACGATGCCCATCAGTGCCGCGGCGACGTAGCCGACGAACATCCCCAGGACGATGGAGAGACGGCCGATCAATCCGCGGAAGAGGACGGTGATCAGCACGATGGACGCCAGCGTGATGATCGCCGCGGTGGAGTGCAGACCCTGATCCACGGTCGGATTGTTCGCCGGATCGCCCAGCCAGTTGTTCTTCACGGCGGGGGCCAGGTTGAAGCCGATCAGCGCGACGATCGCGCCCATTGCTGTCTCTTATACACATCTGACGCTGCCGACGATCTTACGCGTGTAG
>CAMFIY010000263.1 GCA_945952575.1 uncultured Leucobacter sp. | reverse complement strand
GTGCTGCCGAGCGCGGAGGGCAGCCAGTCGGCCACCGTCGGCACCCACTCCCACCCGGTCATCGTGAGGATCTGGAAGGCGATCGTGGAGACGAAGAACACCACCACGACGATCGAGATCGCGCCGGCGCTCGAGCGGATCAGCGCGCCGACGGCCAGCGAGAACAGCGCCGCGAGCATCAGGTAGACGGAGGTGCTGAGCAGCGAGACGAGCACCTCCGGCTTGCCGAGCGCCGCGAACGCGCCGTCGCCCAGGAAGATCGCGGCGAGCAGCCCGCCGCCGAAGGTCCCGAGGGCTCCGACGACCAGACCGAGCGCGGCGACGACGAGCGCCTTCGCCGCGAGGAGCGGCGTGCGGCCGGGCACCGCGGTCAGACTCGAGAGGATCAGTCCGCTCGCGTATTCGCTGGTCACGGAGAGGACGCCGATCACGCCCATGATCAGCACCGTGAAGGCGCTGCCGAGGCTGGCCGCCTGCACGATGATCTGCGGCAGGGCCTCGGGCGTCGCGAACTCGGTCCCCGCCATCGCGAGCGACATCATCGCCGCCCCCGCCCAGCTGAGCAGGAGCATGATCACGATCGACCAGCGGATCGAGCGCAGGGAGAGGAGCTTGATCCACTCTCCGCGGAGCACGCCGTCGAAGCTGAGTCTGCCGGCGGCGCCGGCGGCGCGCTCGCGAGCGGGAAGGTGGGTGAGTGTTGCGGTAGTCATCGTGGTGTTCTCCAATCGTCTGGGCGGTCGTCGGCGTCTCAGGCCGCGGCCGACGTCTCGAGGGGCGCCTCGGCGGACAGTTCGGATGCGTACTCGACCTCACCCCGGGTGAGCGCGAGATACGCCTCCTCCAGCGAGACGGAATCGGTGCTGAGCGCGTGCAGGACGATGCCGTTGCGCGCCGCGATCTCACCGACGCGCTCGGCGGCCATGCCCTGCAGCTGCAGTTCGCTGCCGCCGCTCTCCTGAGTGCTCCGCGCCCCCTCGGCTCGGAGCAGTTCGCCCAGGCGGATCGCGTCCGGCGAGGTGACGCGCACCGTGCGCTGACCGCCGGCGCTCATCAGCTCGGCGATCGGCGCGTCGGCGATCAGACGACCGCGTCCGATCACGAGCACGTGGTCCGCCGTCTGAGCCATCTCGCTCATCAGGTGGCTGGAGAGGAGTACCGTGCGACCGGTCGCAGCGAACTGCCGCACGAAGTTGCGCACCCAGAGCACACCGTCGGGATCGAGTCCGTTGACCGGCTCGTCGAGCACGAGCACGTCGGGGTCGCCGAGCAGTGCGGCCGCGATGCCGAGCCGCTGGCCCATGCCGAGCGAGAAACCGCCGACCCGCTTGTGCGCGACCGAATCGATCCCGGTCAGGGCGAGCACCTCGCTCACGCGGGCGTCGGAGATGCCGTGCGTGGCCGCGAGCGCGCGCAGGTGGCTGCGAGCGGTCCGGCCCGGATGGACGCCCTTCGCGTCGAGCAGGGCGCCGGCGACGCAGAGCGGGTTGCGATGCTCGGCATAGGGCTTGCCGAGGACCGTGATGCTGCCGCTCGTCGGGCGGTCCAGCCCCATCAGCATCCGCATCGTGGTCGACTTGCCCGCGCCGTTCGGCCCGAGGAATCCGGTGACCTGGCCCGGCTTCAGCGAGAAGCTGATGCCGTCGACCGCGAGCTTCGCGCCGTATCGCTTCGTGAGGTTGACCGCCTCGATCATCATGTTCCCTTCCGCGGGCCGATCTGACCCTGGGATTCACGTTACGGTTCACGGCTGATTCCCGGCATCGCCCGTTGGTACCGGCGGGGTCAGCCGAAAGGATGATCTCGCGCGCTCGCACGAGGGAGGAGCGTCTAGTCCTGTCGTCCGATCCGCTGGCCGACGACCGCCGAGATCCCGTCCTGGCGCATCGAGACCCCGTAGAGGGCGTCCGCGATCTCCATGGTGCGCTTCTGGTGCGTAATGACGATGAGCTGCGAGCTCTCGCGCAACCCCTCGAAGACCTGCAGCAGCCGACCGAGGTTCGCATCATCGAGGGCCGCCTCGACCTCGTCCATGATGTAGAACGGGCTCGGGCGCGCCTGGAAGATCGCGACGAGCCAGGCGACGGCCGCGAGGGAACGCTCGCCGCCCGAGAGCAGCGAGAGGCGCTCGACCTTCTTGCCCGCGGGGCGCACGTTCATCTCGATGCCGGTCGCCAGCAGATCGTCGGGATTGCTCAGCGCGATCTCGCCGGATCCACCCGGGAACAGGATCGGGAACACCTTCTCGAATGCGGCCTGCGTGTCGGCGAACGCCTCGGCGAAGATGCCCTGCATCTTCTCGTCGAGCTCGCCGATGATCGTGAGCAGGTCGGCGCGGGTCTTCGTGAGATCGCCCAGCTGCTCGACCAGGAACGTGTGCCGCTGCTCGAGCGCGGCGAACTCCTCGAGGGCGAGCGGGTTGATCCTCCCCAGCTCGGCGAGGCGGCGTTCGGCCTGAGCGAGTCGGCGCTCCTGCTCGGCGCGGACGAACGGCCTGGTCTCGGCGGTCGCGGGCCGGGTCGACCGCCCCACGGCCTCGTCGCCCGATTCGGGGTCCTCGCCGCTCGCCGACCCTCCGGCGCCGGAGGCGCTGCCGGCCGGTCGGGGATCCACGCCGAACTCGGCGGCCAGCTGGGCCTCAAGGTCGACGTCCGGCTCAGCCGGAGTCGGCTCGGGCTCGGGCTCCGGTTCGGGCGCGTTGACGGGCACGCCCTGTTCCGGCCCGTACTCCGCGATCAGCACGTCCTCGACGAGCCCCAGCTCGTTGCCGGCGCGCTCCAGCAGTGCGGAGAGCTGCAGCTTGCGCTCGTAGCTCTTGAGCTCGGCTCCGTGCACGCGTTCGGTGAGCGACTGCAGGCGCGCGCGCAGCTCCGACTCCTCCGATCGCAGCAGCGTCAACTCCTGGCTGTGCCGCGCTCGCTCCTGCTCGGCGGCCTGCTGCGCGAGACGCGCATCGGCGAGCGAGCGGTCGCAGGCCGCAAGGATCTCGGGCAGCATGGCCGAGACGCGCTCGGCCCGTTCCACCTGGCGTGCGCGCAGCACGGCACGGCGGGCGGCCTCCTCGGCGGCCTGGCGCTCGGCGTCGAACTGCTCGACCAGCATCCGGTGCCTGGCCTCGGCCGCTCGCGCGCGCTCGCGCGCGGTCTCGAGCTCGAGTCGTCGATCCACCTCGGCCGCTCGGGCCGCCTCGACCTCTGCGAAGAGCCCATCGCGCTGACTCGCGTCGAGAATCGGGCGCGGTCGCGCCTCGGCCTCGGCGAACACCTGGGCCGCTCGCTCCGCGGCGGAGGCCGCTTCCGCCTCGTTGTCGGCAACACCGGCGAGCGCCTGGCGGGCGCGTTCCGCCTCTGCCTGACCGGCCTCCGCCCGCACCGAAAGACGGTTCCGCTGCTCGGCGACCTCGGCGATCCGAGCATCGGCGGCGCGCAGTTCCCCGAAGGCGCGCTCGGCGCCCAGCTTCGCCCGCGCGGCGGCCTCGCGCAGCTCGGCGAGTTCGGCCGCCGCCGCATCGATCTCCGCGGCGAGCGCTTCCCGACGCTGCTCCGCCTGATCCCGATCGGCGACCAGTTCGATGCGCGAGGGCGCCTGGCCCGACCCGCCGGTGAGCGTGTGCGCGGTGAGCACGTCGCCAGCGGTCGTGACGATCGTGAAGCTCTGCACCGGCCAATGCTCACGGAGATGAGCCGCGCCGTTCACCGCCGCGTCGATGCCGCCGCAGAGATAGCTGCGCGCGAGCAGGCCTCGCACGCCGACGGGCGCATCGAGCAGGACATCGCCGGCGCGGGTCAGACCGGGGACCTCCGGCGCATCGGTACCGGCCCGTTCGGCGGTCGGAGGAAGCGGCTCGCCTGCGATGACCGCGTGGAGGCGACCCAGGTCGCGCTCGCGCGCCGAGCGGACGATGGATCCGGCAGCGGTCTCGGAATCCGCGAGCAGCGCATCGGCGAACGTTCCGAGCGCAGCGCCGATCGCCGCTTCGAACCCCTCGGCCACGCGGACGTGATCCGCCACACGGCCCGAAATGCCCTGCGGGGTCTCGGCCAGCAGCGCGCCCGATGCATCGCGTTGATCCAGCGAACGGGCGAGAGCGCCGATGCGCGCGTCGAGGCCGGCGCGCTCCTGCTCCATGCCGTGCAGGCGATCGCGCAGTTCGTCGCGCGCCTTCTCGGCCTCGGCCTGCGCATCCTGCGCCGCCTGATAGGCGTCGTCGAGCCCGCTCTCGGGCCCCTCGCCCGCCTCGAGGCTCTCCTCGAAGGCCGCGAGTTCGCTCTGCGCCTCCGCGGCGCGCTCCTCGGCCTGCTGCACCGCGTGCTCCCGGCGGGCGACCTCCTGGGCCACCGTGGAGCGCTTCTGCTCGGCGGCCTCCGCGGCGCCTCTCAGCTGCGTCAGCTGCAGGTCGTGCTTCGAGACGAGCGCGCTCTGAGCGGCGAGGTGCTCGTCGATCGCGTCGAGCGCCTGCCGGGCCCGGCGGGTGGCGTCTCCGGCCTCCTGCCAGCCGCGATCGGCCGCGGGGATGAGCTCGGAGAGTTCGGCCTGTCTCTTATACACATCTCCGAGCCCACGAGACGCTCATGAATCT
>CAMFIY010000262.1 GCA_945952575.1 uncultured Leucobacter sp. | reverse complement strand
CACACACCGAGCGTTCCAGCGACCAGCCCAAACCTTTGGGAGACACGCCCTAGTCGCTTTCCAGGAGAACTGGCTCTTCGCGCGGATGGCGAGCGACGTCTTGCCGAGTCTTTCCAGGATGATGATCGGGTTCATCGGCGCTGTGGTCATCGGCGTGGTCGTGGGGTTCGTTCTCGGTCAGGCGCACCGCCTCCAGGCGATGTTCGCACCCGTGCTCGAGTTCCTGCGCGCGATCCCTGCGGTCGCGTTGATTCCCCTCGTCATCATCGTGCTGGGCCTCGACGACACCGCGAAGGTGATTCTGATCACCTTCATCTGCCTCTGGCCCGTGCTCCTCAATACCGAAGCTGCAATCAGAGGAATGGACCCCGGACTGCGCGAGACCGCCCGGGTGTACGGCATCCACTGGTTCCGCTACGAGTTGCAGGTCGCACTTCCCGCGGCAGCTCCGCAGATCTTTGCCGGAATGCGCACGAGTCTTTCGCTCGCGCTCATCATGGTCGTCGTGAGCGAGATGATGGCGGGAGGCAACGGGATCGGCGTCTTCGTTCTTCAGTCGCAGAGGTCGTTCGCGATCACGGACATGTGGTCGGGCATCGTGCTCATCGGGATCTTCGGGTACGTGTTCAACCTGCTGCTCATCGTCGTCGAGAACCGGGTGCTCGCGTGGCACCACGGCGCGAACACCGCCGTGGAGTGACACCGCGGTCGAGAGGACGCCCTCACACCTCGATGCCGCCGCACCACACACGCAGAACGCGACGCGCGGCAGCGATGTCGGTGAGCGGATCGCCGTCCACCAGCACGAGGTCGGCTCGCAATCCGGGGGTGATCGCCCCCCGATCGTCGAGTGAGAACGCGTGCGCGGCCGTCGAGGTGGCAGCGCGCAGCGCTTCGGCTGTTGACAGGCCGGCGTCCACGAGCAGAGCGAGTTCGTCGTGCATGCTCTCGCCGTATGGCGGCATTGCCCGTTCGAGGAGCCCGATGTAGGCGTCTTCGTCGTGCATGCTCTCGCCGTATGGCGGCGATGCCCGTGTGAAGGTGTTGGCGTCGGTGCCGGCCAGGACCGGAACGCCCGCGGCATGCATCGCGCGCGTGCTCTCGTGGGCGTGTGCATAGCTCACACCGGGAACGCCCGCTGCGGTGAGATTCGCGGCGACGCCTTTCATCATCGTCAAGGTCGGGATGAACACCGTGCCCTGGGCGAGCATCGTCTCAGCCGTCGCATCGTCGAGCGCGCGGTCGAGTGGAGCATGGGTGATCATGTCGGCCCCCGCAGCGAGGCTCATACGCACAGCTTCGTACAGGGCTGCGTGCGCGATGACCTTGAGCCCCCGCGCGTGCGCAGCAGCCACGAGTGCATCGAGCACGTCCTGGGTGGGACCGGGCAGATCGGCGATGATCTTGATGTAATCCACCCCGTCTGCCACCTGCACCTCGACGAACCGCTCCGCCTTGTCGGGGGAATCGACCAGCGCGACGTCCGGATAGGTCGGAATGCGGCTGTGCGTGCTGCCCTGAGATGTCGCCGCCATGCCGGCGGTGCGGAAGTCAGCGACTCCCCTCAGTCCCCGCAACGACTGGAACTGTGATGCGGGCCATGTCGCCATGTCCAGGCCGGTGGTGACACCGTACGTGGCGAGCGTCTCGAGGGACTCGCGCCCCTTCAGGTGCATGTGACAGTCGATCAGGCCAGGAAGGAGCACCGTACCTTCCGCGTTGACGACAGCGGCACCGACGACGACCGCATCCGCTGATACGTCACCGATGCGCCCGTCGGGCTGGACGACGACCGTCGTGGGGGCGCTCAGACTGTGTCCGTCGAAGACCCTGGTGTTCGTGATCGCGGTCGCAGAGACTGCGCCGAGCGTGGAATCCGTCATGAACTGCTCCGTTCGAGGAGATGTAGATACGAGACATTATTGTTCACGGGCTGACTACTCTCCCGCCGACGCGTTGACGGCGGCGAGCTGCTCGTCGGGGGTCATGTTCATGAACGCCTCGAGCATCTCGGGAGTCATCTCGTAGACGGTCGGGAACTGCCCGATCGGCACGACGGAGTGCAGCACCCGGTCGCCGTAGACGTGCACGAGGTTGTAGGACTGGCCGCCGTCCTGGCCGCGGGCACCGGGGTAGGCGACGGCGAGGTCCTGCGTGTAGCAGGTCGCCGACGCGACCGACACGGGCACGCCCGCGAACGTGCTGGTGGTCGAGTAGTGCAGGTGACCGCCCAGGATGCCGCGCACGTCGGTGCCCCGGATGACCTCGGCGAGGCGCTCCTGGTCGCGCAGCTCGACCAGGGCGATGAGCCCGATCGGGCTCGGCACGGGCGGGTGGTGCAGCGCGATGAGGGTGCCGTCGGGCGCGGGGACTTCGAGCTCGCGGCGCAGCCACGCCAACTGCTCGTCGCTGATCTCGCCGTGGTGCTGCCCGGGCACCGTCGAGTCGAGCGCGATGATGCGCAGACCGTTGACGTCGTAGACGCGGTCGACGGGCTCGGACTGGTCGGCCTCCTCGTCGAGCAGGCCGCGGCGGAACGCGACGCGCTCGTCGTGATTGCCCATCACCCAGATCACCTGGGCACCGAGCTTCTCGGCGGCGGGCTCGACGATGGCCCGCAGGCGCTCGTAGGCGTCGGGGCGGCCGGTGTCGGCGAGGTCGCCGGTGAACACGATCGCTTCGGGGCGGGCGTTGGCCTTGGTGAAGCCGTCGAACAGCTCTGCGAGGTTCTTGTCACTGTCGATGCGCTCGTGCAGCAGGTCGCCGTCGCCCACGAAGTGGGTGTCAGAGACATGCAGGATGAAGTGCTCGGGAGCGGGATGCTGGCTCGCGATGTGCGACATGGTGTGTGTTCCTTCCGATCAGACCGCGGTGGCGGCGGGGTCGATGATCACGGCGGTGAGACGCTCGAGCTCGGTGGGGGTGAGTCCGTGGGCGAGGAGGTAGGCGCTGATCGACCCGTGCTCGCGGTCGATGCGCTCGAGCAGCGCCTCGAGCACCTCGGCGGGGCTCTCGGTGATGAGTTCGACCATTCCCGCGGTCAGTTCGATGCCGCGCTGTTCGAAGACGGCGGTCATCGCGTCTGACCACTCGCCGCGCAGGTTCTCGGCGGTGGCGGCGTAGTCGGCCACGACGTCGTCGCGGTCGACCCCGGCGGCGGCGAGCGCGAAGGCCACGACGAGACCGGTGCGGTCTTTGCCGGCGGTGCAGTGCACGAGCACCGCGTCGTCGTCGTCAGCCGCGATGATCACCCGGATCGCGTCGACCAGCTGCGCCCCGCGCTCGTCGACGATGTGGTCGTAGACGGGCACGAGTCCGACGTGCGTGGTGGCCTGCGCGGCCGGGTCGGCGTCGTCGAACACGGGCAGGTGGTGCACGGTGACCTCGAGCCCGTCGACCGCGCTCGGCGCTGTGGCGCGCTCGTCGCCGCCGCGCAGGTCGATGATGTGGGCGACGCCGATCTCGGCCAGCCGGTCGCGACCGGTCGCGTCGATGCGGTGCAGAGCATCTGACCGCAGCAGCTTGCCCCACCGGCTGGTGCCGCCGGCTGCACGGTAGCCGCCGGTGTCGCGCAGGTTGTAGAGGCCGGCCACGGCGTGGCGACGCTCACGAGGCGCCGCGGTCGCGGCATCCGGCGACGAAGCGGCCGCGGCATCCGTCGCCGAAGGCGTCAGGTCGAGGTCGATGGTCATTCGATCAGCCCCTGCGCGCGCTCGGCGGCCTCGGTCATAGTGGCGGCCGGGTCGGCGCCGTAGAAGACCGCGTCTTCGATGGCGGTGGCGAGCACCTGGTCGACCTGGGCGTAGCTGTCGCCGGGGTACGACACCCACGGCTCGAGCGCGTCGAGCTGCTCGAGGTTGGGCTTCACGAGCGGGTTGGCTTCGACCCAGTCATAGAGCGGTCCGCCCTCGTCGGCCATGCTGCTGCGCAGCGGTAGGTACCCGATCTGGGTCGAGATGATCTCGTAGGCGCGGGGGCTGGTCATGAACTGCATGAGCTCCCACGCGGCGGCCTGCTTGGCGGGGTCGGTGGCGAACATCGCGAGGAACGAGCCCGAGTTGGTGGGCACGACCGCCTGGTCTCCGAACGCGGGCAGGGTGTGAGCGTCGAGGGTCCAGCCACCGGCCTCGGCGCCCATCATGAACGCGCCCTGCAGGGCCGAGCTGTTGACGTGGATCGCGGTCTTCCCCTGCGCGAACGCCTCGTACTGGCTGGTGAAGTCCTCGTTGGTGAGCACGCCGTCCTCGTACATCTCGGTGAAGGTCGCGACCGTATCGATCGCGGCGTCCGAGCCGAACTCGATCGTCGTGCGGTCATCGCTCAGCACCTGGGCGCCGTTCGAGAGGAAGAGGCCCTGCATGCACCAGCTGCCGCCGGTGATCACGCACGACGCGCTCATCGAGGGGGCACCGGTGGACTCGGTGATCTGCGCGGCGGCGTCTTCGATGATCAGGTCGATATCACTGACGGCGGCGGTGCTCTTGAAGGAGCGACCGACACCAGAGAGCTGGATCGTTCCCATGAGTCGCCTTCTGCAAGCGACCTGACGAACCGGGGCCTTCCCGCGAAATCCGCTTGCAG
>CAMFIY010000261.1 GCA_945952575.1 uncultured Leucobacter sp. | reverse complement strand
TACGAGATTCATGAGCGTCTCGTGGGCTCGGAGATGTGTATAAGAGACAGGCCTCCCACCGGTCGCGGCGACCATGGCGATGACGAGTTCGCCCTCGGCCGGCGCATCCGGGATCGAGATCGAGTGCGAGATGAAGTGCGAGCGCAGCGCCGACGTCACGGTGTCGGCCATCGGGATCGTGAGGCGGGCTCCGGCGGCGGCACGAACGTCGGCGTAACTGATGAACTGGTCGCTGAGGAGCCGCTCCCGCATGATGTTGCCGAAGTACGGGGTGTGCAGGAACGCCGAGCCGTGCTCGATCTCGCCGGCGACGCCGACGATCGCACCCTTGCCGTAGGCCGCGACCCTTTCGGCGCCGCCGAGTGCGCGGATGATCTCCTCGGTCAGCAGCAGCGCGAGTTCCGGCGCCTGCGCGCGCACCTCCGCACCCAGATCCGGGACATAGCGCCCGACCCAGGGGTTGTCGATCACGGCGGCCGCAGCGCACAGCCGCAGCGGCGACGCGAGTTCGTGGCGGCCCTCGGCCAGCACCGTCTCGGTCGTGGTCACGATCTTCCGGATGGTCATCCTGCTACTCCTCTTCTGCCTGGACGGCGACGGGATCCGGGTCTTCGCCCCACTCCGTCGGGCCGGGGGTGATCGAGAACTGCAGCCAGTCCCCTCCCTCCGACGCGCCGTGGCGATGGATGGCGCCCGGCGGGCACCAGATCCGCTCCCCCGGCGGGAGCGGGATCCGTTTCCCTGCCCCGTCCTCCACCCAACCCGCGCCCTCGAGCGACTCGAGGTACTGTCCGCGCGCGTGACGGTGCCAGGCGGTCGCCGCACCCGCCGCGAAGCGCACGGTCAGGACGGCGACGCCCTCGTCGGACGCGGGGTCCACGTGCTGGACGAAACCGACTCGGCCGATGAAGTTCGGGGCGGCGTCGCCGAGCTCCGTCGGCTCGGAACCCGCGTCGATCCGTCGCTGTCCGCTCATGGCGCGGCCGGTTCCGGAACGACGACGCAGCGGGCCGCGTCCCAGGCGACGTCGACCGGGGCTCCGACCTCGATGCCCGCCGCATCGTCGTGCGACATCCATGCCATGCAGCGCTCCCCGCCGTCGAAGCGGCCGACGCCGCGCACGCGGTCGCCGAGGTAGACGATCTCCTCGAACGTGGCGCGAAAGCGGTTCGCCCCGTCCCGGCCCGACGCGGCGATGAGGCAGTCCTCCGGACGCAGCACCAATTGCACCTGCTGTCCCGCCGTCACGGGACCGGTCACCCGCGCTCGCGCCCGCCTGCCGTCCGAGAGCCGCACCTCCGCGACACCATCTCCCCCGACTGCGCCGACGACACCGGCGAGGAAGCTGGCCGCGCCGAGGAAGCTCGCGGTGAACTTCGAGGTCGGCGAACCGTACATCTGCTCAGGGCTGCCCACCTGCGCGATCTCGCCGTCGCGCATGACGACGATCCGGTCGCTGAGCGCGAGCGCCTCCTCCTGGTCGTGGGTCACGAAGAGCACCGTGGTGCCCAGCTCCTGGTGCAGACGACGGATCTCCTCCTGCATCTGGGTGCGCAGCGCCTTGTCGAGTGCGCTGAGCGGCTCGTCCATCAGCAGGATCGGCGGTTTCGAGACGAACGCGCGCGCGAGCGCGACGCGCTGCTGCTGGCCGCCCGAGAGCTGCGCCGGCTTGCGGTCCGCGAGGTGGGCGAGCGACACCGACTCGAGCGCCTCGAGTGCGCGCGCCCGCCGCGCACCGCGGGATCCTCCGCGCTGCTGCAGCGGGTACATCACGTTCTCGGCCACCGTCAGGTGCGGGAACAGGGCGTACGACTGGAACACCATGCCGAGCCCGCGCTTGTGCGTGGGGAGGCGGGTGATGTCGCGGTCGCCCAGGATGATCTCGCCCCGAGTCGGGATCTCGAAGCCGGCGACCATGTTGAGCGTCGTCGTCTTGCCGGATCCGCTGGGGCCGAGGAGGGTCAGGAACTCTCCCGGCCGCACCGAGAGCGTGACCTCCTTGACGGCCAGGACGTCGCCGTAGCGCTTCTCCAGGCCGATCAGTTCCAGGCCGACCGGCTCATCGCCGCCGGTCCGTGTGAGGGGAGCAGACATCTGTCATCCGTTTCTGGTCGTTCAGGAAGCGGCCGCGCGGCGCTTCGAAATCGAGCTGAGCAGCAGGCTCAGCCCGAGCAGCAGGAAGGTGGCGGCGGTCAGCACGGTCGCCGCGACGGGAACCACGGGGTTCAGCTCGTAGGTGATACTGGCGAACATCTTCACCGGCAGGGTCGGCTCGCGATCCCCGGCGATGAACATCGCGATCACGGGCTCGTCGAGCGAGACCATGATCGAGAGCAGCGTGGCGGCGCCGATGCCGGGGAAGATCACCGGGACTACTACTCCGAGGAAGGCCTTCACCGCGCTCGCGCCGTGGACACGAGCAGCCTGCACGAGCCTGAAGTCGAAGGTGCGCAGAGACGCGGTCACGGTCGTCACGACGAACGGTATCGCGAGGCCGACATGGGCGAGCACGACGAGCGGCAGCCCGCCGTGGATCCGGAGGATCAGCGCCATCAGGTAGAGCGCGAAGCCCGAGATGACGACGGGCACCATCATGGGCATCATCAGCACCGGGTCCACCGCGTTCGCGGTACGGGAGTTCGCCCGCACGATCGCGTAGGAGGCGAGGGTGCCGAGCGGAACGGCGAGCACGGCGGTGCAGGCGGCCACGACGAGGCTCCGGGCCAGTGCGGCGGTCCACAGCGGGTCCCCGAAGAAGGCTTCGATCCAGCGCATCGAGAAGCCCGGCGGCGGGAACTCGAGGAACTGGCCCGAGCTGAACGCCATCGGGATGACGGCGAGCGCCGGCAGGATCAGATAGGCGACGAGGATCAGGGCGAATGCGACGCCGACGATGCGCGTGCCGAGGCGTTGCTTCACGATCCGCTCCTTCCGATCATCCGCGCGAGCGCCCGGAGCACGAGCATGACGCCGAAGGTGATGACGAGCAGCACCGCGGAGAGGGCCGCGCCGTAGCTCCAGTCGAGGGTCGTGCCGACCTGGTCGCTGATCAGCTGACCGATCATCATCTCGCGCGGCGACCCGAGGATCGCCGGGATGACGAAGTAGCCGAGGGTCGTGACGAACACGATCGTCGATCCTGCCAGCACACCCGGGGTGAGCAGCGGGAGGGTGACGGTGAGGAACCGGCGCACCGGGCCCGCGCCGTGCGCCGCCGCTGCGCGCTCGAGGTTGCCGTCGAGCCGCCCCATCACATCGGTGAGCGAGATCACCATGAACGGCAGCCCGTACTGCACCATGCCGACGATGACCCCGGTGGGGCTGTTCACCAGCTGCAACTGCTCGATGTCGACGCCGAGGCTCTTCAGCGCCGAGAGCACCGGGCCGCCGTGACCCAGGATCGCCAGCCAGGCGTAGGCGCGGACGAGGACGCTGAAGAACAGCGACGCCGTGACCGCGCCGAGCAGGATGTTGCGCAGGCGCCGTCCCGACTTCAGCGCGATCGACGCGTACGGGATCGCGAGCACGAGCGAGATCAGCGTGACGATCGCGGCGACCGTGAGGCTGCGCAGGAACACCGTGCGCACCAGCTCGGTCTCCCACATCCGCTGGTACTGATGGAACATTCCCTGATCGGAGGTGAAGCTCGTGACCAGAAGGATGACCGTCGGCACCAGGAACACCGGCACCAGCAGCACCAGCGCCGGGATGAAGAGCAGCCCCGGGGCCGTGTACCAGGCCGAGCCGCTCTTCGCGCGCCCGGCCCGGTCACGGAGGGTGATCACATCAGTGGTCACTGCCCCGCCCAGCTGTTCCACTTCTCGACGGCGGAGTCGAAGTTGTCGGCCCACCACTTGAGGTTGATCGATCCGACCGCCTGGTCCATGTTGGCCGGGTACGCGTTGTACCAGGTCTGCTCGTCGGCGGGCAGCTTCTCGAAGGCGGAGCGCAGCGTCGGCGAGTAGCCGGTCGCCTGCGCGACCTTCACCTGGGTCTCGGGATCCACATACTGCTTGAACAGCTGCATGGTCTCCTTGAGCTGCGGGTTGTTCTTCGCCGTGACCGTGTAGCCGCCGTCCTGCAGGTTGTCGCTCCACTCGATCGCGACAGGCTTGCCCTCCTTGGCGAGCGCCGCGACGCGATTGTTCCAGGCGAAGGCGTAGTCGACCTCGCCGCTCGAGAGCATCTGCTGCAGCTCGGCGCCCGAGTTCCAGAACACCAGGTCGTCGCGGACGGAGTCGAGCTTCTTCAGCGCGCGATCGACGTCGAGCGGGTAGAGCTCGTCGAAGGGGACGCCGTCCGCGAGGAGGGCGACCTCGAGCATCCCGTACGGCCAGTTGTAGATCCCGCGCTTGCCCGGGAAGTTCTTGGTGTCGAAGAACTCGGCCCAGGTCTTCGGAACCTTCTTGTCGTTGTCGGTGCGGTGCGCGATGACGAAGGAGTAGGAGCCGGATGGAAGCATCCAGTCGGCCTGCTCCGTGGAGGCGCCGGGGAGCTTGATGACGTCGGCCTCGTCGTACTTCACGATCGAGGTGTCGACGGGTGCCCACCAGGCGGGGTGCTGCACCGAGAACCAGCCCTCGAGATCCACCCAGTCC
>CAMFIY010000260.1 GCA_945952575.1 uncultured Leucobacter sp. | reverse complement strand
ACACGCGTAAGATCGTCGGCAGCGTCAGATGTGTATAAGAGACAGGCCTCGCGCTGCTCGCCGCGATCCTGATCGTCTACGTCGTCATGGTCGCGACCTTCAAGAGCCTGCTGCAGCCGCTGCTGCTGCTCATCTCGGTGCCGTTCGCCGCGACCGGCGCACTGATCCTGCTCATCACGACCGGGATACCGCTCGGCGTCGCGTCGCTCATCGGCGTGCTGATGCTGATCGGCATCGTGGTGACCAATGCGATCGTGCTCATCGACCTCGTCAACCAGCTCCGAGAACGCGGCGAGACCCTGCACCACGCCGTCGTGCACGGGTCGTCGCTCCGTTTCCGGCCCATCGTCATGACGGCGCTCGCGACCATCCTGGCCCTCGTGCCGATGGCGCTCGGGATCACCGGATCCGGCGGGTTCATCTCGCAGCCGCTCGCAGTCGTGGTGATCGGCGGACTGCTCTCCTCGACCGTGCTCACCCTGATCGTGCTGCCCACGCTGTACTTCGCCGTGGAGCGGGCGCGGGAACGCGCGCGATCCAGAAGGGCCGGGCGCCGGGAGCAGCGGGAGCAGCGGCGAGCGGATCGCGCACTCGGCGGCGCGGATGGCTAAGCGCGGCGGCTATCGCGCGCCGGGCAACTACGACCCCCGGCGCGGCGCGGGCAAGGGCGGCAAGAGGCTCGGGAGGCGGGGAGATCCGGCGACGCCTCCCCGGGGGCGCTCCGGGCCGGATGGCAGTAGCGCCGGCGCGCGCGGGAGGGTCGCGAAAGACGCGCCACGAGATCCGCTTTCGAGCGCCTCGGAAACGGATTCCGCGTCGCATATTCGGTCGGATCTCCTGCCGCCCCTCTCGGCTCCGCCGGCGAAGCTCGACGCCAGGGTCACGCGGCCCGAGGACGTGAGCGGAGTCTCCTTCGCCGAGCTCGGCCTGGGCGGCAACATCGTGCGGGCGCTCGTGGAGCTCGGCGCGGAGCGGCCGTTCGCGATCCAGGCCGCGACGATCCCGGACGCGCTCGCGGGGCACCACGTGCTCGGCCGGGGCCGCACCGGTTCGGGCAAGACCATCGCCTTCGGCGCGGCGCTCGTCGAGCGGCTGCTGCGGCTGAAGGCGGAGGGCGCGTTCCCGGCCGATGCCCCGCGCGAGAAGGTTCGGCGAGGCGAACGGCAGACCGGGGGACGACGGGCCGATCGCGGCGAGAAGCGGCCCCCGCGCCGACCGAAGGCGCTGATCCTCGCCCCCACCCGCGAGCTCGCGCTCCAGATCGACCGCACGGTCCAGCCGATCGCGCGATCCGTCGGTCTGTTCACCGGGCAGTTCGTCGGCGGCCAGCCGTTCGAGCCGCAACTGCACGCACTGCAGCGCGGCGTCGACATCGCGATCGGTACCCCGGGTCGGATCGAGGACCTCGCGAAGCGCGGCCATCTCGGGCTCGGACAGGTCGCCGTCACGGTCATCGACGAGGCGGATCACCTCGCCGAGATGGGGTTCATCGAGCCGGTCCAGCGGATCCTGCGCCAGACCCGGCGCGGCGGCCAGCGGTTGCTCTTCTCCGCCACGCTGGATACGGCGGTCGAGGATCTCGTGGCCGAGTTCATGCCGCGGCCCGCGATCCACGAGGTCGTGGACGGCACCGCGGATCCGGATGCCTCGGCCGGTGGGGCGGGCCTGCCCGCAGGCGTGGAGCATCGGGTGCTGATCGTGCTGCGCGAGCACAAGAGCGGCGCGCTCGTGCAGCTGGCCCGCGACGGCTTCGACGGCTCCGGTGCCGGCCGGACCCTCGTGTTCTGCCGCACGCGCGCCTACGCCGAGCAGGTCGCCGAGCTGCTCAGCGATGCCGGCCTGCGCGCCCTGCCGCTGCACGGCGATCTCTCCCAAGCGCGGCGAGAGCGCAATCTCGCCAAGTTCGCCGAAGGCAAGGCCGAGGTGCTGGTCGCGACGGACGTCGCCGCGCGCGGCATCCACGTCGACGACATCGACCTCGTGCTGCAGGCGGATCCGCCGGACGACCCGAAGGCCTACGTCCACCGCGCCGGCCGCACCGGTCGGGCCGGCCGCGGTGGCACGGCCCTGAGCGGCACCGTGCTGACGGTGATCCCGCGCACCCGTCAGAAGCGCACGCGCGAACTCTTCGCGCAGCTCGGCTTCGAGCCGGCCTCATTCGCGGACTTCACGCCGGACGCGTCCTGACCTCGGCGACTAGCGTGCGGCCACCCGGTCGAGCCCGCCGCGCAGGTCGGCGATGAGGTCGTCTGCGGATTCGAGGCCGACCGACAGGCGGAGCAGCCCCTCGGTGATCCCGAGCCGCTCGTTCAGCTCGGGCGCGAAGCTCGCGTGCGTCGAGCTGGCCGGGTGCAGCACCATCGAGCGGGTGTCGCCGATCCCGGTCATCCGGGAGAAGAGCCTCAGGCCGTCGAAGAACGCCCGGGCGCCCTCGCGGCCCCCGCGCACGGTGACCCCGAAGACCGAGCCGGTGCGCGCGGCGTAGTCGCGCTGCGCGAGCGCGTGCAGCGGCGACGACGGCAGGCCGGCGTAGTCGACCGACTCGACCTCGGGCTGCTCCTCGAGCCAGGCCGCGATCCGCTGAGACGACTCGACATGCCGGTCCATCCGCAGCGACAGCGTCTCCATGCCCTGGTGCAGGAGGAAGCCGTTGAACGGCGAGAGCGACGGCCCGATGTCGTTCACCACCGACTCGCGCACCGCGCGGGCGTAGGCGCCGCGGCCGTAGCGATCCAGCATCGAGGCGAGGCCCGGCCGGGGTGCGCGCGTGACGAGCGGGAAGGATCTGCCCGCCGTCTCGGCCGCGGCCCAGTCGAAGTTGCCACCGTCCACCACGGCGCCGCCGACGGCCGCCCCGTGTCCGGTCAGGAACTTCGTCGTCGAGTGCACCACGATGTTCGCGCCGTGCTCGAACGGGCGGATCAATGCGGGGGTGCCGACGGTGTTGTCGACCACCAGGGGCAGGCGGTGGCGCGCGGCCACCTCGGCGATGCGGCGCAGATCCGTGATGTCGTTGCGCGGATTCGGGATCGACTCCGTGTAGATCGCCTTCGTCTCGGGGCGGATCGCCCGCTCCCACTCGGCGTCGTCCTCGGCGTCCCAGACGTAGTCGACCTCGATCCCGAACCGCGCGAAGCTGCGGCCGAACAGGATCCGGGTGCCTCCGTAGATCGAGGCGGTCGAGACGATGTGGTCGCCGTGCCCCGCCAGCGCGAAGAGCGCCGAGCTGATCGCCGCCTGACCGCTCGAGACCGCGACGGCGACGGCGCCGCCCTCGAGGGAGGCGAGCCGCTCCTCGGCCACGTTGTTGGTCGGGTTGCCCTGGCGCGAGTAGACGGGGGCCGGCTCGCTCCCGGTGAACGCGTCGACCTCGCCGCGCGAGGTGGACGCCGCGCCCTCCCAGTGCGAGCGCCCGGCGAAGCGGGCGACGCCGTCGTCGAAGTCGTCGAAGACGTAGCCGGCGGAGAGTGCGATCGGAGGCACGCGCAGTCCCGAATTGCGATCCTCGTACGACCCGGCGTGCACCTGGCGGGTCTCGAAGTCGAAGCCCTCCCAATCGGCGATCGGTTCTGCGGCGCGGCTCATCGTGCGGTCTCCAGTCGGATGGGGGAGGCGTGGTCGGTGCTCCGGGCCTCGCCGGGCAGGATCGCGGCGATCCGGTCCACCGCCTGGACGATCGTGTCGGGTGCGCAGGCGAGGTTGAGCCGCACGTGACCGCGGCCGCCGAGACCGAAGGCGATGCCGTCGTTCAGCGCGACGCGGGCGTCCTGCAGGATCCGCGCGCACGGATCGTCGCCGAGCCCGGCCGAGCCGAAGTCGAGCCAGGCGAGGTAGCCGGCCTGCGGCCGGGCGTAGACGACACCGGGCAGGCGCTCGGCCACGAGCTCGGCGAGCAGCCGGTCGTTGGCCTCGATCTGCGCGATGGCGCGATCCAGCCAGTCCCGGGCGTCGGTGAACGCGGCGATGCCCGCGTGCAGGCCCAGGATGCTCGTGCGGGTCGTCGTCTCGGGCGGCAGGCCGCCCAGCACCGCCTCCGCGCGCGCGTCGGCAGCGACGATCATCGAGCACTTGGCGCCTGCCAGGTTCCAGCCCTTGCTGGCCGAGGTCGTGGTCGCCGCGAGCGCGCCCGCCGCCGCGGCGAGTGGGGCGAACGGCGTGAAGGTGTGCCCCGCATGGGTGAGGGGCGCGTGGATCTCGTCGGAGACCACGAAGACGTCGTGCTCGGCGGCCAGTCGGGCGAGCACGGTCAGATCCTCGGCGGAATGCACCAGCCCGTGCGGGTTGTGCGGATTGCAGAGGAGGAACGCGTCGACGCCGGGATCCGTCGCGAAGGCCTGCGCGATCGCCGCGAGGTCGAGCCGCGCTGCGCGACCGGCATCGCCATCGGTGATCGCGAGCGGGATCTCGACGATCTCGAACGGCACCTCCTGGAGCATCTCGAAGAAGCCGGGGTACACCGGGGTCGGCAGCGCGAGGCGGCCGCCGTCCGGCCTGGCGACGCGCAGCGTCTCGACGATTCCCGTCGCGACGTCGGTCGCGAGATGGATGTGCTCGTGCGGGACCTCCCAGCCCCAGCGTTCGCGAGCGAAGCCCGCGAAC